>NZ_BCBJ01000126.1:0-33473 GCF_001320605.1 Pseudomonas sp. NBRC 111133
TTCCCTAAGCATAAGTACCGTTAAACCAATTATCATCGCAGGTCCAATGCTAGCAATGGGTAACCATACCCACGGATATGCAGAGGCCATGCCGACAAAAGACTCACTTACCTTCTGCCCCGCTGATTGCCCTAAAGCGGCAGTCCACCAGACTAACACAGGCCCCAAAAAAATAGGCACACGGCCAAGACTAAGCGAGCTGAAAAGCGAATGCGATTGGCCATTTCAAAAATCTCTAAATCAGTACGGGTAGCGGTGACGTGCCTTAGCACGCTTGTTGGCCAACTGGAGGATTTCAGGTGATGCGCACCAAAGGCCGAGAGCAGAAACTAATGCTGTCACCAGCGCAAGACCGAACCATTGGGAGTCCAGACAGAACAGAATGAGGGCAATTACGGTGCTCGCTCCCATTACCACTGTTTCTAAAGGTGCCACTTTGAGAGCAGCGACTACTTCATCCAATTGAGTTCTTTGCATTTACTTGTTCCGTGTTCAGTTCCTGGTGACTCGCGGCATCGCCGACACAGTCCGTATAAGGTCGGATCAGATCAATGATGCCTTCACGTTGCAACGACTGGTCGGCCATCAGTTGCTCATAGTCGCCGCACAGACCTTCCCTCGCGAAATACAGATCGATGCCGATAGCTGAATGCGTCTTCTCGACGGGAGTACAGCCGTAGAACTGCACAAGGGCTTTTGCAATACCACTGTTCCGGACCGAAGCCGATTCGTCCAGTTGATCCTCCGCCAAGAACTGGCAGTAGATCGCTGCCCGTGTTGGGTCGGTCGATGACGTCAAATATTCCGATTGGTCGCCCCGGTCGTAGTTATGAAAAATGCGGTAGGTTTTCTCGGTCATGGCCTCGTTTTCCTGCAGATCCGGGGGCAAAGTTGCCCCTCTCCTACGGTTACAGCCCAGCGAAGGCAGGGCTTGGATGTGCGCATCCCCATACAGTCAGGGCTACTCTCCTCGGGAGTGTTCGATGGCCCAAAAGGCTAAGCCTGTTAAGAATGACATGAAGATAACCAAGGCCACGACATATAGAAGTGTTTTTCCCATAGCGTGAACGGGGTCATCGAAAAAACAAATAGGTAATCCGATGAAACACGCAAGAAAAAGAAAAATGTTACTTCGCTTCATTCGCTCCATCTCCTAGGAAATATTCATAGGCCGACTTTCCTACTTAATCAAGCTTGCTGCTTAGGTTGTTCGCATCTAGTTTGGCCCGGATTTCTTCGTCAGTGTCACATACAGCGCTGGTGGGGCTAATTCCCGAGATACTACGGGCCATATATGACGCCAAGACAAAGAACAGTAACGCACTGATGTGCTCAGAACGGCTGTCAAGTGCTATCAGGATGAACCAGATCACGGCCGCACCGAAAAACGAAAGAACGCGATTTCTTGTCACTGGACGGGTTGGATCCATTTCTCTTCTCATACAGGTCCCTTATGGTTATGCGGGCGCGAAAATCACACCTGTCTCTACGGCCTCGGTCCCGGTTTATCAGGCCGGGGCTTGGGGTACACCTGAGCGTTTACCGTGATCAGTTCCTGGTGTTCGTTTTCAACACGGTTTGGATGGCATCAGCACTGAGTTGCGGCGCCCTCTGCCCCTCATCAACCATGAGCTTTGGCCGCTCTGCCCGGGAGATCTGCACACGAAGCTGGTTGAGGGCATTGTCGATCTTCTGTTCAGCAGCTTTGAATTCTTTATCGGACGCTTCCCCAGGCACGAAGGAAACGCTCTCGTGCCCCCAGCTCAGAATTAGCAAGTCGCGCAGGGTCAGCTTCACCGAGATTTCGGTGTCCAGGTCCGCTTCGGAATAGTTGTTCAGGATACTCATCGGCACAGTTCCTTTCCGGTGATGGTCGGAGACGCGAACCCACGCCCCCTACCGCGAATGCCCGCGACGTGGCGGGCTGGCGATCTACAACGTTTTCTATACATTTGGGCCGAGGGACAAGGCCGCAGCTGCGAAGGCAACTCCAAACCCAATACCGAAAGCGAGGCCACCAACCACTTGTTGCCAGATCAGCAATTTCTTCTTCGCCAATAGAGGCTTGAAGATCACAAACCAACTCACGACCAAAGCCGACACAGCGATGAGCTGCAAAATGGATAGAGGGATCGTCATCAAGAATTCAGCAATTCTTTCAAGCTCGATTTTCATTGTTTCACTTAATTCCTAGATTTCGCGGACGCGAAACGAACTCCTTCAACTGGCACGGCCCCGGTTTATTTCTCCGGGGCTCGGCGTGCAGCTGAGCGTTGATCATCTTAGTTACTTAGGATTTTTCTTCAGCCTTCTGAAACTCGTCCAGTTTGAGCCGCGCAGCTGTGTAGAAGCACAGGGCGCAAAGGCCCCCCGTGATACCCGCAAAGACTGCCAGTGACTCGAACACGGCGAGTGGAGTGTCCGCCAGCGGATGGAATGTCTTACCAATCACAGCCATACCACCGGAAGCCAGGAGTACCCACGGCGCGACACGACAGATCTTGGTCAGGCTGGCCTTGTGCTGTTCAATCGCCGCCCTTTCCTCAGATTCGATGATCCTTACTGCAGCCACGTTGACATCGAGCTGCAGGCCCCATGCATGCTGGAGGACAGGGCAATTGTCCTCGGTAACCTTCGCTGCAATGTCGCGGGGGATCTGACCCTTACTTGCTACAGCTTCCACGACCGCCTGCTTCCAATTGGCGTACTCATTCATCGGTATTTTCCCTTCGACTTTGGGCGTTGACACCAAGTCGATCAGTCACTCGGCATCGGCGTGCGCGGAGTGCTTCGCGCAAGATGATCGCCAACGAAGCCTAACACGTACGCATAATGCTAGTAAATCAAGTTGACGCCGGCGCAAACGCATCGCATACGGTGCGGGTTGCGCATTCACAAAATAGCTGCACGCACGCACAGACCGCCCGCCCAGGCTCCAGTCCAGGTAACCAGAGGATACCGCCAAGCATAAAAAACCCCAGCCTTGGCTGGGGTGGGTGAAGCGTTTACTGAAAGCTGACCACGCAACAGGGGTACTCGTCAGAGCTGCGTGCGGTGATGGCTAAGCGGAAAAGACCCTGGACATCAGTCAGCCGGGGTTTTCCTTTGATCAAGACCAGGACCTGCAGCCGAGGCTTCATTGGCGTGATGCCAGTTCAGCTCGGCGAGCGGCGGGCGAGGGAGTTTCTTTGATCAGGCGAGCAAGGAAGGCGGTGTAACTGGCCTGCTCGTTGATGTGCATGATGTGCTCGATAAAGTCTTTTCGCTTCCGCTCCAACCACTGCTCAGCAGCGACACCTTGGCAAGGAAGGCGCTGCGTGTAGAGGACGTAGTCGTCGAGAGCTACCTGTTGGGGCCAGGTCAGTTCAGATACGTTCAGGTTGTGCATGTGGCATCTCCAGGAGGATGTAGGCTTCGTATCCAGGAGATGCTCAACATTGAGCATGAAAGCAGGAGGGAATGATGAGCCGCCCCCCCCCCTGCCAACCTACTGCGATCATCGCGACTACGTTTGAGGGCGAAGCTGGGGATAGCGGCTGACACTAACTGATCAGAGGGTCATCACTCATCATCGTCGAAGTTGTACATGCCAGGCGCGAGGTTCTCGAAGCGGGTGTACTTACCGATGAACGCCAGCCGCACAAAGCCGATCGGACCGTTACGTTGCTTGCCGATGATGATCTCCGCCACACCCTTGTGCTCGGTCTCGGGGTGATACACCTCATCCCGGTACACGAACATGATCACGTCGGCGTCCTGCTCGATCGCACCGGACTCACGCAAGTCGGAGTTCACTGGGCGCTTGTTCGGCCGCTGCTCCAGGGAGCGGTTCAGCTGAGACAGGGCGATGACTGGGCAATTGAATTCCTTGGCCAGGGCCTTGAGGGAACGGGAGATCTCGGAAATCTCATTGGTCCGGTTGTCGCCGGCAGAGCCCGGGATCTGCATCAGCTGCAGGTAGTCGACCATGATCATGCCAATCTCGCCGTGCTCACGGGCCAGGCGCCGGGTGCGCGCACGCATTTCCGAGGGACTGATGCCGGCGGTGTCGTCGATGAACAGCTTGCGGTTGTTGAGCAGGTTCACCGCTGAGGTCAGTCGCGGCCAGTCATCATCGTCGAGCTGGCCGGATCGCACCTTGGTCTGGTCGATGCGGCCGAGCGACGACAGCATACGCATGATCAGCGACTCACCTGGCATTTCGAGCGAGAACACCAGCACCGCCTTCTCGGACCGCAGCACAGCGTTCTCCACCAGGTTCATGGCGAAGGTGGTCTTGCCCATCGAAGGCCGGCCGGCAACGATGATCAGGTCGGCCGGCTGCAGGCCGCTGGTCTTCTCGTCCAGGTCGGTGAAGCCGGTGGAAACACCGGTGATGTCGCTGTCGGAGTTGAACAGCGTATCGATACGGTCGATGGCCATGGTCAGCAGGTCTTTGACACCCACCGGGCCGCCGGTTTTCGGCCGGGCTTCAGCGATCTGGAAAATCTGCCGTTCGGCTTCGTCGAGGATCTCCGCTGCATTCCGCCCTTCTGGATTGAAGGCACTGTCCGCGATGTCAGTGCTGATGCTGATCAGCTGGCGCAGGGTCGCCCGCTCGCGGATGATCGCAGCGTAGGCCTTGATGTTGGCCACGGACGGGGTGTTCTTTGCCAGCTCCGCCAGATAGGCCAGTCCGCCGACCTGGCTGCTCAGCCCCTCCTTGTCCAGACGCTCATGCAGCGTCACGATGTCAAAAGGCTCGTTCAGGTCGGCCAGCTTTTGAATGGCGCGGAAAATCAGCCGGTGATCGTGTCGGTAGAAGTCGCCATCAGAGACCTGATCGAGCACACGCTCCCAGGCGTTGTTATCGAGCATGAGACCACCGAGCACGGACTGCTCAGCCTCGATCGAATGCGGTGGCACCTTCAGCGAGGAGGTCTGTAGGTCAAGCTGCTCGGAAGCATAATCTTCGTTCATGTGGGCATCTTGTTGAGTGAGTGGGGAGCGCTACCGGTTGGCGAGGTGTCAGCGGGCTTCATGGCGGCTTTCTCGAACCTTTCCGGCGCCGCCCCCTGCCCTTGCCCTCGACCTTCTTGGAAGCCTCTTCTGCCAGCTTTTGCACCGGCATCCGACCAAGGCGAGAATGGGGATCAATCATCTCTACACCCATCTCTTGATCGGTGAAGTCGTGCGTGCCTGGCATTAAGTTGACGAAGCGTGTGTATCGCCCCTCAAAGCCAAGCCGCACAAAACCGGTCGGACCTTCACGCTGCTTGCCGATGATGATCTCGGCCGTACCAGCGAAGCGGGAGTCAGGGTTGTACACCTCATCCCGGTACACGAACAGGATCACATCCGCGTCCTGCTCAATTGCCCCGGATTCGCGCAGATCGGAGTTAACCGGGCGCTTGTCCTTGCGTTGTTCCACCGAGCGATTGAGCTGCGAGAGTGCAATCACGGGGCAATCAAATTCCTTGGCCAAAGCCTTTAGTGACCTGGAGATGGCCGAAATTTCGTTGGTACGGTTGAGGCCGCCATATCCGGGGATTTGCATCAGCTGCAGGTAGTCCACCATGATCAGGCCAATCTCGCCGTGCACGCGCCGAAGCCTCCGCGTACGGCTACGCATCTCCGAAGGGCTCAGGGCCGGCGTGTCATCAATGAAGAAGCGATCGTTCTTGTTGAGTGCATTGGCAGCCTTGGTCAGCTTGGTCCAGTCCTCATTCAACAGCTTCCCGGATCGGACTCGCGACTGGTCAATGCTACCCATCGAGGAGAGCATGCGCGTTAGCAGGGCATCGCCAGGCATCTCCATGGAATAGACCACGACCACTTTTTCCGACCGCAGAACGGCCTCTTCCACAATGTTCATGGCAAAAGTGGTTTTGCCCATGGATGGCCGGCCGGCCACGATGACCAGGTCAGCAGGACGCAACAGGCTCAGTTTGCTATCGAGGTCGACGAAGCCTGTCGATTGGCCCAGGGACTCAAGGCCTGACTCATGGGCGGATTCGATCTTCTCGACGGCTTTCCTGAGCAGGGTGTCGATGCCAACCGGGCCGCCTTCCTTCGGCCGTTGACCGGCCACGGACAACATTTTCGATTCGGCATCATGCACCAGATCTTCCGCGGTGCGGCCGTTCGGGGAGCTGGCGCTTTGCTCGATCTCCCCGCAGACGCCAATGATCTTTCGGAACTGCGACCGCTCACTGACTACGCGTGCAAAGGACGCGATGTTGGCAACGGACGGGGTGTTATCGGAAAGCTCTTTTAGATAGGCCAGCCCACCGGCGTTCGAGAGATCCCCTGCTCGATCCAGAGCCTCCTGGGCTGTGACAACATCAAGCGCACGCCCCTCTTCAAGCAGCCTGGCAATAGCCTTAAAAATGAGCCTGTGGTCGGCGCGGAAAAAATCAGATTCGACCACCAGGTCCGAGACTCGCACCCAGGCACGTGGCTCGTTCAGCAATCCGCCTAGAATGGCCTGCTCGGCTTCAACAGAATGCGGCAGCTCCCGACTGGGGTTCTGATCGTATTCAGCCGCTAGATGGATATGGTCGTTCAAGCCTCAGGCCTTACTCGTCGAATTGCTGGTGCGGATCGGGCTGCCAGCTGCAATCAGTACCCATAGATGGTCCTGTCCTGCGCTGACAGCTGGGGTTTGGTCACGATGTTCGTTGTTTGGGGGCCTAGAACGCAACTACCACGCGCTGGGTGGCCGGCCGGATCAGAACGTCACTTCGATCAAGGTTGCCCGCCCGGTGCGGGTTTGAAAGTCGCAAAGGCCAAACTGCACGAGCCGCGGCTGCCGGTGAGCGATGCAGGTAGCGACCTGGGCGCGGAATGCCGCCAACTCAAGCGGGAGCACTGATCGACCAGTAGCGGCCTGAATCTTATCGCGGAATTCCTGCAGCGCCGCCTCCACGCCAGCATCATCGCCGGCCTGGCCTAAAGTTTCGGCACTCGGTTTTGGGATCGACATTCAAACTCTCCAGGGAGGGGCCGTGCGCTGACATGCGCAGTCGCGGATTACGGGCGCAAGTTGGCAACACGTAACTATAATCCTGAAAGATTTACTGAATGTCAAACGGCATCGAAGGCCGAGAAGACGACCACTAAAGCTCTAAATATCCTAAACTTTCAGTGAAATCACGAGACCTTTAGAGCTGAAAAAATACAGAACAAAGGAGGACCTAAAGTGCTTCCGCCAATCCGATATCGAGCTCCCTCGCCTGGATGTCCGGAGCACTGCCGGCACCGGTATTCAAGACTGGTGCAGCAGGCACAACCCAGTTGTATTGGTGCCCCGACAGCAGCCGCGCTGCGACTTTGTTCGACAGGCTTGAACGCCAGCGCAAAATCAAGTATTCCTCGATTTCCTTGCGCCCAAACGGGACCGCACAGAAGGACAGTTCGTAGTTGCTCGAATATACGCTGATCAGGCCATTTCTGTCCCTGGCGCCAAGCCCGAACAAATCGCAGGTTCTGCGCGCAAAGGTATGGTGCTTAAAGACGGTGAGGTCACCCATTCTGGCGCGAAGTGCCGAGGTTTCGCCAACGTAGATTGGAGTTCTCTCCTGCCATATCACGTAAACCCCAGCGTCAAGTGTGATGTCCTTTTTCCAGTCGTCATCACCAGCCAATACTCGCCTTGGTGCGGCAATGATCAGGGCTTCGTGGTGACGTAGTTGCTCTTGAACGTTCATGTGGCCTCAACTCCAGGGCGAGAGACTCAAAGGGCCGAATCAGCCTACAGCCGAATAATGACCGAATACGGCCCGATATCATCACTCGGAACGCTGAGCTGTTGCCGACTGTTTGAGTGACTTTACGTACAATGACGATACGTATTCACCTTGAGCTTTCGCTTCCTGGACTACGTCATAGCGCTCACCGGCCAGAAAAAGATCCAGCACAGCTTGACACGTTTTCGGGCCAAACATGTCTTCCACCCATTCCAGATACGAACGACCTTTATTCGCCCAGAAAAGCTTCACAACAAAAAACGAACACCAGGCAAAATACATCATCGGTATTCCAACATAGTGAGATATTGGTCGCCCCTCACTGTGTAGAAACTTACTACAAGCTAACACAGTCGCTACCAAAGCAAGAAATGGCAAATAAAACTCAACGAATCTTCGCTTGGATACAAGAAAAGCCAAGCGACTTAGCTTTATTGCAGATGCAAATGAGACATTACCGATTTCTAGCTGCTCATACAGCGTAGGCGCTTTTTTAAAAAAATTCATGCATTATATCCAATCAGCATGTACAAAATTAGAAGCTTACGCCACCAACCTGGATTGCAGCTATAGCGGGTTGAAACCAGCGTACCAATCACCGAATTCAGCTCATTTTAATTTCGTTTCGGCTCCGAATTCGCTTTTGCCGCCATTTTCGCAGTACTGCAAATACATCGCACACCATCCCGTGCCAAACCAAAATCATGACTATCAGAGTAAAATAGTCTGGTATCCCATCTAAGACAGCAAGACTGCGCACATCAAAGCTCTCTGTAGAAGTAAAAATCTTGCCAATCGTTGAAACTAGCAAGGCAATCACTACTAAAACCACTGCAGAGCGCAATAAACTCAAAACAGTTAGAACAACAAACATTGCCATCGCTTTGAGCGTGACAATGGTGAAGAATCGAGGGCGCTCACAAACACCGAGCCAGTTTGTCTTCCAGCCAGAATTACCATTCTTGAATTTTCTTTTCATCTCGACTCAACCTGCACAATTGTTTGGGCTGGAGGGAGTGCGCGAGGCAGAAACAGCATCAATGCCTAGTGCAACCTCAATCTGCGCTTGGGAAGGCTGCTCGACTGCACTTCCAGCATCACAGCATTGGCCATCTACGCCAGGGCAGCCTGTGGCTACTGTCCGCTTCTTCTTGAATCCGAACCCATGCCCTGTGGCCAGGTGTACAAACGGCAGTGCCGCCCAGTACCCAACCACAAGCGATGCCGCCTTAGCGGTAAGCCCGGGCAACGTGTATGCGAATGAGCTCGCAGAAAAAGCTGCGATGCAGATGGCGCCAACCACGTAGTTGCGCCGAATTTGATTTTGGGCGGGCTGCTGGCCAGACGAAATCATGGTGCAGTCCCCTTGAAAGCTTCGGCCTGACGCTCGACTAGCGCGCTTCGGTTGGCATCCACCAGGAGCCGATTTGCGCATTTCGAATCACGGGTCGCCGCCTCAATTTCCTCAGGTGTCGCAGATGAAAAATCAGTTCTCAGCTTGCTCAAACCTAGGCCGTTGTAGGCCAGCGGTCCTCCGATCAGAGCGAGCAACGCTACGCCCCAGTAAACCGCACGCATGCGGGTGTTTTTTTCTGAACTCACCAAGGATCTCCTGGACATGGCTCGTTTTCCGGAATAAAAAATAACACATAACGCGTACAGATAATTAACTAGTATTGTTATATTCCTTCGCTCAGGCCACAAGGCCACAGACGACAGGACACCAAACAGAAGTAAGCGTCCGCCCAACTCACCTTGCGTAAGTCAGGCCGGTACCCACTGATGCGGCAGCAACTGCCCGATCTCACTGGCCCGTTGGGTCGGCAGCCGCGTCAGCACATCCTTGAGATAGGCATACGGATCATGCCCATTCATGCGTGCCGACTGGATCAAGCTCATGATCGCCGCCGCGCGTTTGCCGCTGCGCAACGACCCGGCAAACAACCAGTTCGAGCGCCCGAGTGCCCATGGCCGTATCTGGTTCTCGACCTGGTTGTTGTCGATGGGCACAGCCCCATCGTCCAGGTAGCGCGTCAGCGCTACCCAGCGTTTCAGGCTGTAATCGAGGGCTTTGGCCGTGGCTGATCCGTTGGGCACCAGGTCACGCTGGGCCAACATCCACTCATGCAGTGTTTTGCTGATCGGTACCGCTAGTTCCTGACGTATTCGCCAACGATCTTCATCATTCATGTCTCGCGCCTGGCGTTCGACCTCGTACAGGCCGCTGATCGAGTGCAGCGCCTGTTCGGCCAATTGGCTTTTGTTCGCCACATGCAGATCGAAAAACTTGCGACGGGCGTGGGCCATGCAACCGATTTCAGTGATGCCTTGTTCAAACCCGGCTTTGTAGCCAGCGAAGTCGTCGCAGACCAGCTTGCCGTTCCAGTCACCCAGGAAGTTGCGCGCATGTTCGCCAGCACGGCTTGGGCTGAAGTCGTAAACCACCGCCTTGAGCGCCGAAAACGGCGTGGTGCTGTAGGCCCAGACAGAAGCCCGGTGGGTTTTCTTCTCGCCTGGCGCAAGCATTTGCACCGGTGTCTCATCAGCGTGGATCACGCCCTGGTTCAGCACGGCTTCACGCAGTGCATCGACCAGTGGCTGAAGCCGCACGCCGGTTTGTCCGACCCACTGCGCCAGGGTCGAGCGAGCAATTGCCAGCCCGGCACGGCCAAAGATTTTCTCCTGCCGGTACAGCGGCAAGTGATCGGCAAACTTGGCCACCATCACGTGGGCCAACAAACCTGTGGTCGGGATACCTTTGTCGATAACCTGGGCTGGCACCGGGGCCTGGATCAGGGTTTCGCACTGGCGACAGGCCCATTTGCCCCGCACATGTTGCTCGACGGTAAACACGCCCGGCGTGTAATCCAGCTTTTCGCTGACGTCTTCGCCGATGCGTTGGAGCTGGCAACCACAGGCGCACTGAGTGTTTTCGGGTTCATGGCGAATGACGGTGCGTGGAAACTGCGGCGGCAAGGGCGCACGTTTCGGGGATTGCCGTGGTTCGGACTGTGGCGCAGCTGGTAGGAGCTGTTTTAGCTCGGCCTCGATAGCTTCAAGGTCTGTGTCGAGCAGGTCATCCAGCAAGCTGCTTTGAGCCGGGCTGATTTGCTCGCTGCGCTTGGCAAACTTGTGCCGTTTGAGCAGGGCGATTTCGAACTTGAACTGTTCGATGAGGATTTCATCGTTTTGGATCTTCCTGCTCATCGCCTCGACCTGGGATTGCAACTGCAACGCCTGTGCCGCCAAGGCACGAAGCTGTTCCGGGGTCATCTGGTCGAGGTTGGGCGAGAAAGTCATGCCGCCGATTGTGCCAGAGCAGGCGCGGGACGACGACAAGTAGACCGGCCAAATGGCCGGCGTTTACAGCATGCTGATCACACCGCCGGCGCCAACGCGCTGCCACGGCAAGCCCAGTACCAACGCCTGGAGTTGTTCGTTGTCGAGCTCGACCTCGCAGCCATGGCGAATGCCGGGCCAGTGGAACTTGCCTTGGTTCAGTCGCCGTGCGGCAAGCCAGACGCCCACGCCGTCGTGCACCAGCACTTTCATCCGGTTGGCCCGGCGATTGGCGAACAGATAAGCGCAGTGCGGCTTCGCCGCACCAAACACCGCGATTACTCGGGCTAAAGCGGTTTCGGTACCGGCGCGCATGTCCATCGGCTCGGTGGCCAGCCAGATCGCATCGATGCGGATCATTGAGAGACAGCCCGGATAAATTGCGCGCAGCCCTCAGGATCTGAGGTTGGCCATTTCACCGTGATCACTTGCCCGGCCATGGGCAACTCGATGATCACTGACGCCTCGACTGGCCGTTTAGGTGGGGCTTTTAGCGGGACGAAAGCCGGTAGTGAAGCTGCTGCAGGCTGATCTCGATAGAGCGGCAGCCATTTGCGGATGACGTTGGCATTGATGCCGTGGCTGATGGCAACACTGGACACCGTCGCGCCAGGTTGCAGGCATTCCTGAACGACTTGGGCTTTGAATGGTTTCGGATAAGAGCTTCGTTGGCGCATGGAAATCCTGGCGATAAGGGTGATCGCGTCCGCTTAAAAATACGCGGACACCATCGCCCTTAATGCTGGAGTTCGGAAGGTGAGTTCGCCGGACGCTTACAAACAGAAATGAAATGGGATGACTTGAACAAGCGACGGCAGTGGTGGCTTACCGGCTTTATCGCTCTAAAGATGTGGAATCAGTGGGCGCTCGTGATGATCTGCGCCCTGGTCACGACTGCTGCGTTCTACTACCCAATGCTTCAGATCCGGGAGCTGTACGGGAACATCGCGTCAGCCATTTTTTACGCTGCAGCCTATTTCCTCTGCGCCAAGCACATTGGATTTTGGATCATCAACCCCATCTGTGGGCTCATCAGCCTAAACGACGTCAAGCGAGCGTACGGCCCTCTCACCCGTCGGCATGTCCAGGACTGGGTCGTAGACTGGTGTACTCAGCCGGCCGGGTTCGCTGAGGTGCCACTGGACATTGCACAGTTCGCCCGGGCAAACGGCGAAGGCAAGTAGTCTACTCATATGCGCTCGGCCTCGACTCCCCAGCTGAGTCGAGGCCGAGCAGCACTACTGCCACACGCTCTCGCAGGCGCATCTGCGCAGCCACCTGCATTCCATGAATCATGGTTCAATCATCGTCTTTCGCAAGGCCGTAAGCGCTATGCGCAGGCCCGTGACCGCCGGTAAGGTCGTACAGCTCCTCGACTGTGTAGATGTTGCCGTTATCGCCGAACAGCACCCGATCGTCACGGTTGAACGAAGCTACAGCGCCCGGCTTCGGCCGGCGGCACCACAGCGCGATGTCTCGGATGAAGAAGCCCGTCGAGATGACTGCATAAACCAAGAATGTGAACAGCACTCCCTTCGTAACGAGCGCAAGCGCTCCAACGCCTAGGAACGCCAAAAGCCCTTTCGGCACTGTGTGGTCAGGGTCTCGCAGATGGCTCAGGCTGCAGCCGAAGGAAAACATCACCAGGGCCGCGGCGATCGCTACGCCCACATCTGCTTCAGCGCTTTTCTCGATGGTTCCCCAGATACCCGCGGCCACCGACCCTGCAATTGCGCCCAGGTGACGAACCAGCGCCAGCGGGGTGCGACGAATCCTATCCTCGATAGCCCAGAGGGCGCGTGTGGGCGCCATCATCTTGGGTGCCCTGACCATGCCGGCCAGTCCATCCACGGCGGCTTCCATCATGCGGACAGTCGACTGAGTCACCACCGACGTAGCCGCAAGATCGTGGATCAGCTGCACGCTACGCTTGAACTCTGGGGTTGCTCGCTTGACCGATCCTGGGTTGAAGTCAGCCAGGTCGATGCTGCCAGCGTACAAACCAAGGTAACCAGCAATCAAGGCCTCGGCTCGCACCACCTGTCGATCAACAATTCTGTTCAGATTCATCGCTCGTCCATTCGATTGCCCTTGCTGGCTAAAGGCTCCAGCAGCATCTAAGAATGCAACCTCAACAACCAGACTAGCCCAGCTCGATGGCTGGGCTTGAGTACACCTGGTGCTTGCTCCTACTTCAGCACTTTATTCAGGCCGTCACGCAGACACCGGGCCTGATCCTCGTAACGCTCGGAACGGTCTAGGACCTGACCGCTCGCATTCGTGGTTTGCCAAACGCTGTCCCCAGTGTCAATTTCGTCAACCAGCAACTCAAGCACCTGGCTGCTGTCGATCTGCACACTGTAGGCCAGCTCGAAGCCCTCCAGTTCTTCTTGCTCTGTGCTCATTTGCCTAGCTCTCCATTCTCGCGGCAGTCAACAGGACGTCTCATTCAGCTCGCTATTTTCACTTGCCCAAGGATTTCGGCAGCAGCTAGCTCTTTCGCGACTTTCTTACCTCCAGCCACTGTCTTGGCCGAAAGCACATTTCCATCTACCACAATTCGCGCCACGCATTCGAATTGCGGAGGGGCAATGCTCAGCTGGGTGAAGATGTAACTGGGCTCCGCCAGCCTGTTTTTTTGTGCCATCTCATTTAGCTGCACTACCGGGTTTGAGCTGCTCACGGAAGTCGCCTCACGTGACTTGGCCAGTCGCTCCAATAGGATGGCCGAAGCAGCTGCTTCAGCGGCCTTCTTGGTTGCACACTCTGGTGAGGTAGCACTTTCGACGTCGCCACCCTTCGGGTGGACAGTCGCGGTGGCTGTGAAGCTTGCAGCATTTGACGGTCCACTCATCGCGACATGCAAATGGGGAGCAGCCCACCCCCGCTTCCGGCAAAGTTCAATTAGCGCACCTTTGTAGTCAGTAGCGCGGGGCGCTGGAGAGCTTGATGACTGCGTCGGAGCCTCAGGGTTAAGGCTGTTTATGGGCAAACTCAAGTGACGACACAAAATCTCGACCATGGCTTTCTGCTTTGCTACACGCTTCTCGCGGTGCACACCAACACCCTGAAGACGCCGCCCACTTGCCGAGACAGCAACCACACACTTGAAGCCTCCATTTACACCGTGCACCGTTTCATCGAGCCCCTCAAAAACTTGAGTCTGGATTCCGTTCATGATGATCCTGACCACGTTGTGAGGGTGCTGGCACATCCAGTTCGAGAAAGCCACCCCAAGATCTTCGGTGATTGCTTCCCTTGGGATTTGAATCGCAAGTCGATCGACGATGGCGTCCGCTATCGTGTTGTTGTTGAGTCTTCGTATCAATTCAGCCACTACAGCTTCAGGCAAATGACCGGCGTCTTTCGCGAGCTTCACGGCAGCGCTGAGTACGTTGTCCTCCATATTGACCAGGTTCCCACTCGCCACCAAGCGCTGAGCTTTCCGCGCCAGCACCTCCTTGTGGTAGTCGACAGTGGATTCGGATCGCTCTCGCAGCGTTTTGTTGATCGACGCAGAGATTGTAAGCAGATCTGCTTGCGAATATGGCAGCGGGCAATTGTCGAGATGCGCCCGAATCTGGCGAATGTTCACCAAGTCGGCATACCGACGAAGCGGAGAGGTGCCGTGGAGGTACAGCGTTAGGCCAAGACCGTAATGCCCACGCGCCACGCCATCGTAAACAGCACGCTCTATGAGTGCCCCTAACTGCGCACCCACAGAGGCTTCGGTCACCAGCCCCTCTTTCAACCACTGCTCGACTGTGTTGGCCAGGTCCAGTGCATGCGGAGCGGAGACTCGGCTTGCGTGGTTACGGTATACCGCCGGCAGCCCATTCTCGGCCATGAAGAGGGCTATTTGGGAATTCGTCAGAATCATGAATTCTTGCACGATGATGTGCCCGACCATCTGATCCAACGACTCGTATTGGCGAAGATTGCCCTCCTCATCCGAGAGCATGAGCTTGCGAATATCGTAAAGGGCAAGCGCTCCTTTCGATCGGCGGCGCTGCAGCAGCAGCGTCGAAACCCTACTGAGGAGCTCCACCATTTCACGCAAAGGGCTTTGAGTGCTTCGGGCTATCTCCGGAATGGCCTCATATGTGAGACGGGTGTTGACGGTGATAACCTGGCAGCTAGGTTCAAAACCGACGACCTCAAGCGAGCTATTGAGCGTGATTGTAAAAACCATCGCTTGCCGTGGTTGCCCCGCGACAAGGCTACTTTGATCTGCGCCGATGTGCCGTGGCAGCATTGTTTGCACTGCACGATCTCGGGCATAGATCGAGGCGGCCCGCTCAAACGCCAACTTATCGTCATGAGAGCCGACCCCAACCTTCGCAGAAGGATCGGCGATGGCAACTGATATGATGTACAGATCGCCGCTCTGGGTGATCGATATCGCGTCGTCGATATCAAGCGTTTTCTGGGAATCGATGGTCACGAAGAATGGTGAAGTCACGGTGGATCCTTGGCCTATCAAGCTGTGTGTGGATTCTACACTGGAAGCAGTCAGAGGGCGGTCATGCCGCCAACTCAACAAGTGGGATTCGATTCATGTGCATCGTGTAGCCCGTGCGCCGCTCAAGAGCGACGTACTGCTCGAAAAGCTCAGGGTGATGGACACGCCCGTTACGCAAGTCAGGCTTGGACGCCATCACGCAGAAAATGCAGCTCAATCGATCATTACCGAGGGCATAGGCGTGATGAGGACGCTGCCCCGCTGCAGCGATGGCACCGAAGACCTCATCCGTGCGCATGTCATGTACTGGCAACCACTCGAACCAGGTCAACACAGAGTTGCTGATCCCCATCCGGCTGAAAACTACCCGCTTCGCTCGCCCTGGCGACTCTTGAGCGCGCAGGCCAAGGCAGTTGACGATCGTTTTGAAGCCATTGGCCTTTGCATAGCGCCTGACCTCACGTTGGATGGGTCCTCGTTTCAAGTCGCTCGTGCATTGGCGAGTAGACGCAGATGGCCAGCTCGGTACCTCGGGGCGAATCTCGAACCGACGCTCTACCATTTCCAGCAGCGTCTTCGAGGCTGTGGCAACAATGAAAGGAAGGCCTGCAGCGGCGGCTTGATCACGGGCCAGCTCCATCGCCCCCGGCCACTCCATCGGGCCCAGCGATGCATGGACAACCACCAGCTGGCTAGCCGGAACGCGCTCCAGGAGACGGATCAGTTGCACCTGCGAATCCTTACCGCCCGAATGGTTGGCCACAAACAGCGCACCACTGGCGATCAACTGGTCAAGCTCGGCTTTTGTGGAGTCACGGGTTTCATCCCCGAAAAGCAAGCCCTGCTGCTGAAAACGATCCATTTCCTGCTGGCCTCATTGATAGACGTCAATGAGAAAAGATTAAACTATAGAACAACTATTTTCAATTGAAATATTGTCCTATAGGACAACATTTTTCTGCAGTCGCGGGTGTGGTTCTGCCGTCTCAGCCGCAGTCTTGACCAGAAGCTCGTCAACCGCCCTGGCCAGGTCGGCCTCAGCTTGCTGGAGCGCCAGAAACATTTCTGCGCTGGCAGCTGTATCGTCGTGCGCATACTTCAAATGTGCTGCACGTGCGGCCCTGAAGCGGATGATCGCATCCAGGGTGCTCTGATCCAAGTGTAAGCTGAGAGGTAGCTTCAGTTCGCTGGTGTTTGGCCTAGCCATTTTCCTTGCTCCATTTCCTCGGTGAAAAACCTGACCTTCCCCCTCTGATCCAACGGTGTCGATCAGACGGTTCCGTTATGGATGTAGGAAAAGTCAGCAGACCACCTGACGGCGCTTGAACTGCTTGTGTGCACTTCACACTGTGCAGTGCACAGCGCATACTCTGGCTGGGGCTTTTTCTAACCCACTATAAATGGCACATTTCCGTTTAACCCCAGTAAACATTGGATTGTAAACCACTTTTTTGACTTGTAAACCACTGTGGTTTACAGTGAAAAAAAGTAGTTAACACGAGGCCGGCTCATGCCGAATTTACAAGACGAAGCTAAGGCCTACATTGAGTCCGTTTTAGGTGTGGCAGCGCAGATGACTCCGGTGCCACTCCGAGTCCCCTATACCATCCGGGACAGCTACAAGACCTACGAGTTGAGCGTACCTATGGGGAACAGTTCGGCGTTCAACATGATGCTGCTGGTCTCCCGTGATGATATTGAGTACCCAGGCATCGTGAAGCTGCAGAAGCACATCGAGATGGTGCGCAACGTCACCAACCAGGTAGTAGTGTACGTCTGCTGGTCCTTGTCGACTCAAGACCGCCGCAGCCTGATCATGCACCAGGTCAATTTCATCCAGCCCAGCTTCCAGATGTTCATACCTGAGATGGCGCTGGACCTGCGTGAAAGCTTCCGTCAGCGGCGAGAGCAGAGCGAGGTAGCCGCCCTCCTCCCCGCGGCCCAAGCCATGCTTCTCTCGTGCCTATATTCCGGGATACCCGACGAAACCTACTTCACTACGAACGCTTTGCTGGGGGACCTGGGCTACAGTCGCGTGACCCTCTCGAAGGCAGTGGATCAGCTGGTATCGCTGGGGGTGATTAGCCCTGCGAAAAGCGAGCTGCATTGGAAGACCTACGCCTTCAACGGGTCGCCTGCAGAGGTGTTCCAGAAGGCCAAGAAGCACCTGCGGTCCCCCGTCAAAAAGAGAATTGGTATTACCCGAAATGCTATCCCCATGGCCCCGGGAGTATTCATCGCGGGGGAAACTGCCCTGGCCAAGTACACGATGCTGGCGGAGCCTAAGCAGGCCGTATGGGGGATGAGCAAGAAAGTGTTCAATGACATGCTGGCGCTTGATGCGTTTGAGGTAGTCGAGTCGGTGGACTCGATCGAGGAGTGGGTGGAGATCTGGGGGTATCCGTCGCTCACCGAAACGCAGTATATGGCAGACACAGCGTCGCTGTTTCTGAGCCTGGAAGACAACCCCGACGAACGCATTCAGATTGCGTTGGATGAACTCAAGGAGCAGGTACATTGGTTAGCGTGAAAGGTTTAGATATTTTTGGCCGGCACTTTCGCGATTTCCGCGATAGCTACGTCCTAATCGGTGGCGTTGCCTCTGCTCTGGCGATGGAAGACGCGGGAGAGAGCTTCAGGGCCACGAAAGACCTAGACATCGTGCTCGTGATTGAGGCTCTGGACTCCCATTTTGTTAACAGGTTCTGGGAGTTCATAAAGGCCGGCGGCTATGAGATCAAACAAAGAGGGGGTGACAGGCCGGTCTTCTACAGATTCCAGAATCCCGCCGACGAAACCTACCCGGTAATGATCGAACTATTCTCTCGTGCACCGGATGGCCTTGAGCATGAGGAAAACGCAACGCTGACCCCAATCCCCACAGATGAGTCGGTTTCGAGTTTGAGCGCTATCCTGCTCGATGAAGACTATTACACCCTGTTGCGTTCCGGCCGCCATCAGAGCGAGGAGCTGACATACATCAGCGCTGATCGTCTTATCCCCTTCAAAGCTAAGGCCTGGCTCGACTTGTCTCAGCGCAAGGCAAACGGTGAAGCAGTTGACTCGAAGAACGTCAGGAAGCATCGGAACGATGTCCTGGCCCTGGCGGGCCTGCTGACTGGCGAGGTGATTGAGTTGCCCGCAAGCATTACTGCAGACATGGCGCTATTCCTTGAGCGCCTGGCGGTCGAAGAGATCGACTTCAAAGCGCTCAAGATTCGGGGTGACCTCAAGACCATCATCGGCCGAATTGCAGAATCCTTCGGCCTTCAGCCGACCTCATAACGCCGGCAATTCCTCAAAGCCTTTCCCAGCGCCCGGCCCCAGTTCGGGCGCAGCGAAAGCGACGACCGCGTTGATGAACTCCTTCCACTGGTCAAGTGTGAAGCGCATCGGTTCTAACAGCTGGCCGGTTTCTGTCCAGAGCCCGCAGCTATCCAGCTCCAAAAATTCTCCATGCTCAACGCTCCACCAGGATCCGGTCATCGAGGTGCCCCAATCGAGGCGCCCAGCGAAGAATGGCATGTTGAACATCAACAAGAACCAGAGGTGCCCGTCTTTGGTAGTAACGTACTCCCGCATCGTTCGATTGCCCAGCGCAGCGCAGACCTCTACAGCTTTGGCAGCGAACAGCTCGTCAGCACTGGGTGAATCCGTAGTGAACCCGAAAACGTGCTCCGCGAGATATCCCAGGCGGCTTACAGACGTGTGAGCCATCTGAAGAAAGCTCCGCTCAAGCAGTTGCGAGTAATCCATGTTGCTTACCTCGTATGAGCCCGCATTCGCTGGGCATGCGCCAGCAGCTCTGGGCAGATGACCCGCCACACAGGTGCGTCTTCAAAACCAGCAGGTTCAACCCTGCCAGTGTCTTCAAACTTTCCGGATGCCAGGTGCAGATCCAAGACCTGATCGGGCAGTTGCCAGGCGTGGATACACACCTCATCGACCGCCAACTCGGCCTCCACCAGGTTCGTTGTGAGCACGCCCCAGTGCTCACCATCTTCGTAGAGCAGCTCCAGGGCTAGCCGCCCGTTTGGGTACAGCCGTGGCCGCAATTTCGACAGCTGCATGATGCTCTCCCCCGGGGCTATTTGACCGTTGCTGTCTCGGTGACCACAAACGGGACCACGCTGCCCAACGTAACACCGGCCAGGCCTTGTTTGCCGTCTTCACCGATCACATAGCCCTTCAGCTCTCGCTGATCAGCTCCGTCGCAGGACAGTGTGGCGGTAGAAGTCTCATGCTTGAGCTGGCGGCTGTTCCATTTCAGAGGAATGCCCAGGGCGCATTCATTTCCGGCCAGGACCTGAGACATTTCATATTCCACTTTGCCAAACCCTCCAGCCCGGTACTCGGTTGGCAGAACCGAGCCGAGCGCAGGATCACCGAGGTGATACAGCTTGACGTAGAGGGTCGAGCCAGTCGGAATGGTGACATTGATCTTTTTGTCATTGCACCCTGCCAGCGACAGAGCGACACAACCGAGCACAGCAATCTTTCGAAGTGGTGACATGCTTTTTCCAGTGAGTGTATGAACGTTCGAACCTGTGTAGCTGATCAAGCTCACGACAGAGCAGGTGCACAGCCCGGCGAATCTTCGGGGTTGTTGGGGAGTAGCTGGTAAGGACCGTTGCCAGTCGACTGGGCCGAGGGCGACGCTGAGTCTTCTTCCGTACCGTAGTACGTGGCATGCGCAGCTGAATTACATTTTGGGCAGGGAATGTCGCCTCCATGGAGAAGAGCACCTCCAGGCTCATCGCAGCTATCCTCATCCCAGAGAAAACCGTCGACGCACTGCGCATCGGGATAGGCCGCACCGAAATGCCTGCCTTGGTAATCACACCCTAGAGCTTCGTCACTTGCCATACACACCCCCAGACACAAGCAAATTGATACATAACACGTACGTATAACTGATGTTACCACAGCCTGAGGACAGATCAGTATAAGAGCTACAGCTGAAGAATGATCGGATAGCATGCGTTGAGGAAGGGATTTGATGATATGCCGGAAATGCTGAGAGGGTCGGCGGGCAAGCCGGTTGCTTGAGATTCTGATCAGTCATGAGAGTCATGACCAATGAGCAGAAAAGGAGACCCCAAAAATGTAGGAAAACGCGACCAATCCCAAGAGGACTGACCGCGCTCAACGAAACAGACTTGCGTCCTCAGAAATCGCAATGTCTGATTTTTCGAAGCGGCTGTCAATCCTCTCGCATCTTTTCGACCTTAGCGAGGCTACTCGACAGCACTGTGTTGACTGTCACTCCCAGGATTTTCCGGCGCTTCGTGGTTCTGCAGGCTCCTGGTTACATGCCCTGCGTGTGACCAAATGCAAGGAAGCGCTCGCAGGACTCTGGCGACGAATCTCCGAGGTGCCACAAAGAACCTTGCGTAGCGAGGTAGGCCGATGTCTCCTCCTCCGCCAGGACAGCAAAGGCGGTCGTCGAGATGAAGAAACCATCGCACTTGCCGCTCATGACAGCATCTTGCAGCACGTCTCGATGACGCTCAATGAAGTCCAAGTTGAACTTGGTCAGAACAGCCTTTGCAAGCTCCTTGGTGGGAACGCTCACAGCTTTCCCGACGGGGACCAAATCGTCCAGATTGAGAGCGATGACCCCGCCATTGTTGAACGGCGCCAGTTGTTTGGCAGCATGGCTAACACGCTTCTCAACTCCGCTCTCAGACCAGATCTTCTTACAAGCGATCGGGTAGTCGCCCATGCCGAAGTCAACCAGGATATCGGGTTCTGCAGCTTTGGCTGCTAACCCTCGGCTCTTCAAGTCGGACAGCAGCACCAGCTCCCAGAGAGCGTCCTTCCCTTGGGAGGTGTTCCGATCATCCGGCTGCATGACGCTGCCGGCCATACGCTTGAGCGCCTCTTGAATTCCTGGCTCTTCAGGCAAGTTGGTGACCGCATCAGCCAGACGGTTCACGAACGCCGCTTCCCAGACCACCCGGTCATCTGGCTTCACTTGCTCTGCCCACGCTAGGCTCAGCTTGTCGGCCTGGCTAAGCAGTTGCGAAAGTGCGCTGCCGGACCGCAGCCTCACGTTGCGCTGCTCCAGCACATCCCGCACAAGCTGGGCCTTAGCAGCAATCTCTTCGTATGTATCTGTCCAAGCCTTGCTCACAACATCGACGGACTTCACTTCACAGCTCCTATGGAAATGACAGGTGGTTTCACTGGCATAATGGCTGCGATAGCTGATGCGCTGCTATCGCCACTGACAGAATGGGTGTTCGCCCAGCAACACTCTGCCAAAGCGGCGATCAACCCGCACCTTCAACAGGAGGGAGAACGAATCTGCCCGGCAGGATGGCCAAGTAGCAGTCAGTGCAATCCCACAGATGGGTTTAGAGGAACTGGAGCGTCGCCCAAAACTGCATGACCCGGCTGGATCTCTTTAAACCCAGGATGTTCCAGGTTGACCGTCAAGCTGCTTTCAGTGAAATCCTTCCCTACGTACTTCTGCGCCCAGGCCCGACGCTGCTCCGGCGTCCTGGTTGCACACGGCCGCTCGTGGCGGCTGAGCCAGGCCCTGCAGAGCCGCTGCATATCGCGATTGTGTTCTGTGACCAGTCGATACTCAGCCCCACAGTGCGAGCACTGAGCGGTGCCAGTGTTATGTGCCATAAGTCAGCTCCGATTGGCGGGCGCCCGAGGGGCCGGGTTGCTGGTGATACGGATCCAGGCGCAGAATCGCTCGTACGGCACGTGTGCGCGACGTCTCAAACGGATTGTCCGCCGGCGCTTGCCGCATTTCCTTAGCCGCGAGGCTGATTTCCTTGATGCGGGACCGCAGCCAGTTCGCATCTGCCGTGTAGATGGCATCGGGATTGTTGGCCAGCAGGGCACGCAGTTTATCGCCCAACTCGGCGTTGATCACCACACGCCCCAGCAGGTGGAAGTCGTGATGGTGCAAGGTTGCACAATCCTCAGCACTCATTGCCGCCAAGTTGGATGGGATTCCCGCGCAGAACTGGTCGGTCTGAAATATCCGCTTGGCATGCGCCAGCATCTCTCCGGCAGACAGCTCCCCTCGCTGCAGGGGAATGATCACACGAGCGCCGGCCGTGATCCATGTGCGAACTCGCTCTGCGTGCACAGCCCACAAGTCGAGGGTTGCCGACTGGTCACCGATGACATCCGGTGCCACGATGCTCAGCGCCCCGGGGTTGTCCGTCCACCCCAGCACGCATTCGTAGGCGAAAAACACTTTCTCCCAGCTCACGAGCTCGCCCTTTTGGAATGCAGAAAAGGCTCCCGAGTCAATGAACACGGCGCCGCCTGCATCCAAATGACGTGGAAGCGTCCGAAGGAGTTTAAGGGTGTCCAGCAGTGTGGCAACAACACCTACTGGGACGCCCTCATCAACGGCAGCCCTCAGGTCCTGAGTGCTGGACATCCCCGAGTAATAAGCAACGTTCCAGGTCAACGGCATGATCTTCCTACCCCTGCTGCGCACGCGAAATCCGCGCCGCTTCCACGGCATCGACCCAGCTCGATGGCTGGGGATGCGTGCTTCAGGAGCTGACCTAGATCTGTACCGCAGACTGGAAGTACACGTTGAAGAGGTTGGCGGACGCCCTGCTGATGGCGTCGTTGTAGGTGGATGCAATCACCTCGACGGTGATGGTCTTACCCTGGTTGTCATGGTAGGTAACTCGCCAATTCGGCTGCTGGTCCATGTTGGATCCTGTGTGTGCTGGCGCTGATTTCAGACCTCAACCCAACCCACGCCCTGGTCATGCTTCTCTCCCGGGCGCAGAGAGGAACCTCACTGAACAGAGAGAGCAGCCATGGCATCGAGCAAGGCGCTTTTAACCTCGTCGGTGTCACCCTCCTCCGACACGAAGGCAACGCTGTCCAGCTTGGCATAGGCCTGCTGCATGGCAGCCAGCGCTTTGGGAGCTGATGTCACGGCACGAGTACAGGTATCGGCAAGGAGACGCTCTTGGTCTGGGTCGGCAGCCCGCACGGTGAGGTGCAGAATGTAGTCCTCGTCGGCCAGGTCCATGCTCGGCACTTCGGCATGACTGTAGAGCTTGGAATCGCTGACGCTCGCACGTTCGGCCGCCGGGAAATTGATCTGCAGCGCCTTCGGGCCCATACCGATCTCCAGCGCGCTGGCCTGAAGTTGTTCAGCCAGCTGCAGGCCTTCCCACGCCCCACGCACCCACTCAACGGCGTAGCGGCCATTACGGTTGCGCTCGATCAGCATGTAGAAGGTGTTGTCATTGGCCGAGTGACCAAAGCGCTCGACGGCGATCTTCTTGATGCCCTGCTCAAAACCTGCACGCTTGTGCTCAAGCGTCTCCTGCGGATAAACCTGTTCCATCGCTATCACCTGTCCAATCTGGGTGGGGGCCGAAGTGCCTTACGAGCCCTTCACTTCCTCGAAATTCCAATCCACGTGCTCGAAGGCAGCCTGCTTGGCTTCGTATTCGATTTCAGTCTGGGTGGCGTTGTCCTCGACCTCGAACTCAAACTCCACATCGGAGCCCTGAACGTCAGTCTTGATGGACCCTTTGAAGGTACGCATTGATTTGTCCTGGTAGATGAATACGGAGAATAAGATTAAACCATAGGACAATAATTATGCAAGGCAAAAATTATACTATAGGACAATCTTTTTCGCCCGCCCTTGATGTCACCTGTGAGCGCCCAGCAGCAGCGTGTCCAGCATTGTCGCTTGCCGTGATCGGTGTGGTGTGATCGAGTTCTTACACCGCTCTGGGTTGCATGGACGCAAGCAGACCCGGGTGTGGAATTATCTGTGGGTGAAGAGCATTTCGGCGGTCAGCCTGACTGGGCCGAAGCCTCGGCCATGGTCACGTGCCGAGTTGCTTGCGCCGCTCTGCGATACGTGCGGTCGACACGCCGGCGAGTTTGGCTACCAGGCTGTTGGGGACCTTGCCCAGCAAGTGATCAAAACGAACCGCCTTGGACAAGCGCTTGTAGGGTGCTATGCCCAGGAACACACGTCTCTGCTCTACTACGTCATAGGGTACCCCGACCTCCCTGCTGATCTGGGCCGGAGATACCTTACCCAGCAAGGACTCGTACCCGAGCCATGGCCCGTGGTAATCCGCGGTTGGGATTGAAGTAGCCTCTTCTATCAATGGGCTCACGGGTTCGAAGCCCAATGCTTCGCGCACCTCTTGCACCAGATGAAGATCCACACCTGCCACCTTCGCGATTTCTTGATCACTGACATAGCCAAACAGAGGTTTGTAGATCCTCAGTGGATGACCGGTGGGAAGCACCTGCTTTCGAGGAGCCGGCCTCAACACCGGGAGGATACCCAGTGACTCACGGTAAACCGTGACGCTTTTTGGCGACACGCCGCACAAGGAAGCGATCGCCCCATCGGTGAGCACGCCGAGGAGGTGCTTGAAAGGCTCTATCTGTTGAGCAACCGACCATGGAGGTATCCCCAATTGCTCCCGCCGGCGGCGAATTCGATCGGGGTGTATGCCGATCAGTCGCGCCAGCTCTACGTCCGAGAGTTTTCCAAGCTTGCAGTCGAACCATCGGGCAGGCCCTACTGCAGCCCAATCTACCGGAGGGTAACGCCTCCCGCTGGTTTCGGTGATCGCCACACCACCAGCGGCCGCGTGTTCACGATAAACCCATCCTGGTGGACTGTAGTCCTGGTCATCCATTGACTTTCGAGCCTCTTCAATAGCCTGCCCGATGGCCTGGTTCAGCCTGCAACAGGCCGCACTTTGGCGTTTGGCTCCGTGCGGTTCTTGCAGTGGAACAATCTAGCGTCGCATGACGGGCGGCTCTTTTCCTGGGTGAGTTGAGAATGGTTGGAACGAGGCGGTCCTCAATCCAGCCCGCGCAGACTGGCAAGCCCATAGTCATCGCGCAGAATCCGCAGCTCCTCTTTGTCCATTTCGTCCATGGCCGAGCAGTTGGCATCGGCTAGCCCCTGACGCTTTAGCAGCGCAGCGGCATCGCCCCTGTCGTAGATGTAGCGAGAGAGATCCGCAGCGGCAAGGAGAATGCCGGTCTGCAGTTGAGTCGGCTTGTTGCGAGGTTTGCGAGGGGTGACAGCCATGTGTCGGCTCTCCATCGATGAGTGGGTCTGAGATAGAGAATCCTCAGTAGGCACTTGTGCCTAGTAGGCTGATTTAGGCACTTGTGCCTATTTTTGCTGCGCCGCTGACGCCGGTTCGGTCTGGAGACCCACCACCATCAGCACAGGCCAGTGGATGATTCGCAAGTCAAACAGCTGCGGCAGCCCAGCTCATACTGGGCATTCGGTACCGCGAGAGCTCAGTGATCAGCGGGCATGCTCATGCCTTCGCCAGCGCTTCGACCAACAGCGCCTCGAACTCATCCACGGCCAGCGCTTCCCAGCGGTCATTGACCAGCTGCTCGTGGTACCACTTCAGTCCGGAGTATGTAACCCGCACGCACACACCGCCCAGCATCACAAGCGGATGCTGGCGCACGGACGCTGGCAGGAATACGGGTGGGTGGTCGGCCACAGAAGCGCTGATCGCGAGGTTCTCCATCGCCTCACGCAAGACAACGGCGCTGACCTTCTTGGCCTGCACCTGGGCGGACAGGGCGGCACGCAGAGTCTCGACTGCTGCGCAGGAGCCGCGGTCATCCCCATTGCAGCGCGCAACAAAGTCGTCAAGCCACAGAAGCGACTCTTCAACCTCGCCAGCACTGGCGGCCGTTGGTACGGCATCGCTGCCTTGGTACTGAACGGACTGTGCCTGCCCTTGTTCTGTGAGCCATGCCGCTACTTGATCGGCGCTCATAATGGCCAGAGTTTCCGAGCAGTGATCACAACCCAAAATCAGCTGGCAACGAATGTCGCTCGTACGCAAACGCCCGTGCTGAGCATCGCTGATGTTCTTGTTGTGCGTCTGCCAGCTCAGGGACGTGCTACCGCACTCGCGGCATTCGGTGATCTTGGTGATGCTCATGCTTTGCCTCCTGCAGGCGTTCGACCTCTGGCGCAACGGCGCCAGCAGGGCATTGATGATTGTGTTTCTATGGGCTCGGCACAGCTCGAAGACTGTGCATAGCGGTGTTGCGGATGCCGGAGGTCTACACACCCGTCAGCTCGATCGCATGAGGTGGCGGATGCGTGCACCGATCTGTGAGAAGCCCTGAACGCAGTCCAGGGCTTCAGGCGGCTGCCTTACCGGCCAAACACCTGGTCAAGCACTGGACGCGACTCGATGATCACGGTGCCCAGCTCATCGACGGTCGTAGCGCTGGTCAAACGCTCTTCGACTGCAGACAGCTCGGTCAGCAGCTCATCATTGCCACCTTCCTTGTAGAGGGTGCTCTGCAATGCTTCGACGGTACGCTTTACATCGCGCTGCGTGTCCTGGAAGTTGCTTTGACTACCGGAGACGGTTGCCTGAGACCAGCTGGTGAGCGGGTGGTGGCGAGCCTCCACCTTGCCGGCACCGAACATACGGTCATAGGAACCCTGCACGAAGCCTTCGATCAGAAGGCCGTTGTTTCTATCATCCATTTTCTACATCTCATCGTGTTGACGTGATTTTCACGTCGTGGTGATGATGCCAGGCGCACCCGGCATCGGTTTTGCCGATCAGTGGCAGCACTGTATCGACGGTCTCCAAAGGGTCTTCAGCCGGTGTGCGCCGGCGGAGCTCGCGCCTAAGCCGCGGTCACGCCGGAGCCGTGGGCCGATCATGATCACTGTGCCGCCAGCTGAGATACGCTCAGGCCAACCGCGACTGGCCGCACCCAGATGGGCATGCTGCTCAGCATGAAAGTCTCCCCTTGAGCTGCCAGCAGCAACGTAGTGCCCATCACATGACCGATGGCTTTCGCTGCCTTCGGGGGAACTGCGTTGCCGATTCGTTCGCGCCAGGCCTGATCGCTCAACCCGTCCAATTCCAGCTGCTCCTCTGGCTCGACAAGGCTCTGGATCGCCGCCAGCTCCAAGGTCGTGAAGGGCCGGTGCCAGGTCCCGTCGAGCGATTCGATGATGCAGGTGAGCTTCTCGTCAGCGCTTGGGAGCTGGGTGCCGGCAACGTCCCACCGGCTGTCGTCATGCTGACCTCCCGCGACGCCATGCAAAGGCACCACGCCGTAGTGCCCGCCAGGCAGGTAGGGTTCGCCACTCGTGCGCATCTTGGCCGCTCGGGGATCAGCGACACTGAATGTGCCTTGCCCTGGGCTCTTGACGCCAATGATGGCGCCGCTGGTATCTTGCCACCGGCGAACACCGTACTGCTGATATTGCAGGGCGCCTGCCCGGGCACGCGGATCAGCCACCGAGAACGCCCCGTTTGTTGGGTTCGATCGTCCAGCCACCGTGCCCATACTTTCGTTCCAGCCATGCACCCCCATATATCCCGCTCGATATCCTGGGACGATGACCAGGTCACGCAGATACCCATCTTGGATCGCCAGGTTGTTGAGGCTGCGCCAGTCTTTCCCGGCCTCAACCAAAGCCAGGCGGACCCAGGTTTTCCATTGCAGAGCTGGCACTCGGTGCATTGGTCCCGCTCGCTCGATGTCGCCGGCAAGAGGCATGCGGCTGAGGATGTCGCCTACAGAGCGCAGGCTCTTCTTCTCGGGCTCGTACAAGAACGGCGGGACCTTCTCTACATGGCGAGCCACCAGCAAGAAACGCTTGCGGCTTTGAGCCAAGCCGCCGATCACCCCGCAGTCATGGGTGGTTTCGGCGACTGCGTACCCATAGTGGCTTAGCAGGGCGCCGATCTGGTCCAGCAGGTGCCGGCCGCGGTTGGCCAGACGCGGGACGTTCTCGAACACCAGCATCGGCACAGGGTCGTCGCGCCAGGTCTCCGCCATCAGCCAGATGCAACGCAGGGTGAGCTCGTTCAAGGCTTGGTACTTGGGGGTCGCGCTCATCTTCTCCGACAGCAGTCCGCTGGCGCCCTTGCACGGGGAGCTGATGAAGACGGTATCGGGCCGGCGGTTCTGTGCTGCACGGCGGATGTCTTCTGTGGTTGCTTCCCTCCATCCGGCTGGCGGTTCCTTGCCGTGGAACCTGATGTACTGCTCGCGGGTGAAGAGATCCAACTGCGTACCCTCCACACCGGTCAAACGCTTGAAGTCAGCAAGGCCGGCCGGATCAACGTCGACGCCGCCTAGGCACTCCCATTCAGCCTGCATGTTGCCGACGATGGGCTTCGCCTCGTTGAAGCCTTTGGCACCACCGCCCAAGCCGCAGCAGAAGTGGAAGTGTTGGCGCTGATGGAAAATTGACCCACCCTGCCGATTGAAATTTGACCCAGGGCGGATTGCTGATTTTGTTACCAGCAACTGTGGATAAGTCTACCAGCGCAGCTGCTGTTGCCCCCACTCCTTCGCTAGCCCAGTTCAGTTGTTTAAGACCTGCCACACGCAGCCATGTAGCAGGCCGTCGTCGCCATGAAATCAGAACGGCTCATCGTCCTCCGGTTCCTGGCCGCCCTTACGCTTTCGCTCCCGTGATTTGATCTTGGCCTGGGCCGCCAAGCTGCTGTGTTGCAGGCGATAGGACTCGTTACCGGTTTCGACGATGTGGCAGTGGTGGGTCAGCCGATCCAGCAGGGCGGTGGTCATCTTGGCGTCGCCGAACACGCTCGACCATTCGGCGAAGCTCAGGTTGGTGGTGATCACCACGCTGGTGTGCTCGTACAGTTTGGACAGCAGGTGAAATAACAGCGCGCCACCGGCCTGACTGAAGGGCAGATACCCCAGCTCGTCGAGGATGACCAGATCCATGCGCAGCAGTGCCTGAGCGATCCGCCCGGCTTTGCCGTCGTGTTTTTCGCGCTCCAGCAGATTGACCAGATCGACCGTGGAGTAGAAGCGCACGCGCTTGCCATGCCGGGTGATGCCGGACACGGCCAGTGCGGTGGCCAGGTGGGTTTTGCCGGTGCCTGGGCCGCCGATCAGCACCACGTTCTGCGCGGTGTCGGTAAAGCTCAGATTGGCCAGCTCGCTGATCAAGCGAGCGTCGGCGCTGGAGGCGCTGAAGTCGAAGCCGGCCAGATCGCGGTGCATCGGCAGCTTGGCCATGTTCATCTGGTGGCTCACCGAGCGCATGGCACGATCCGTGTGCTCCTGTTCCAGCAGGTGTTCAAGCAACCACTTGGACGAGGCTGTGTTCGACTCACCCTGCACAGTTAACTCCGCCCAGGCAGTGGCCATGCCGTGCAGGCGCAGTTCCTTGAGTTCCGCCATCAAATCACGCATGACCGATCTCCTCGGTCTGGCCACGCAGGCGGTCGTAGCGCGCCGTGTTGGCGACGGGGGCTTCCTTGAGCGACAAGTGGGTTTCGACGCTGGGCGGCGGTTCGGATGCTGTCAGCCGTGCCACGACATTGAGGATGTGTTCGGCGCTCAGGCTGCCGCTCTCCAGTACCAGCTCAACGGCTACCAGCACGGCATCGAGCCCAGCCACTGGTGCGGCAGCCAAGACTTGCACCATGATCCGATCACCGCCGGCATGACGTTTCAGTCCGTGCTTGAGCTGACGCAGCGGCGCTGGCAGATCAGCAAAGGGCGCTCCGTTGCGCAGCGCGCCGGGCTTGCGCTCAATCAGCGGGATGTAGTGCTGCCAGTCGTAGCTGACCTGGTCGCGATCCAGCAAACGCGCATGGCTGGCAATCAGCGCATCATCGGCCACCACCTCGATGCGGGTCGGATACAAACGGCTGCTGACCCACTTACCGGCGTACTCACAAGGCACCGAGTAGCGGTTACGCCCGACGCTGACCAGGCAGGTACTGGAAACCCGCGCAGGCCGTTCGACGTAACCGTCGAAGGCCGCGGGCATAGGCATCAGTTCGGCGCGCTCCAACTCCAGCACCTCGGCCACACTGAGCCCGCTGTATTGCGGGTGCGTCAGCTCGTTCCAAAGCGCGCGGCAGCGCTGGCCCAGCCAGGCATTGAGTTCCTCGAAGGAGTGAAAATGGCAGTCCTGGGCGTCTAGCCAGATGCGCCTGCGGCTGTCTTGCACGTTCTTTTCAACGATGCCCTTTTCCCAACCAGCGGCGACGTTGCAGAAGTCTGGATCGAACAGGTAGTGCGCGCACATCACCGCAAAACGCGCATTCACCGTGCGGCCTTTGCCCTTATTGACCCTGTCGACGGCGGTCTTCATGTTGTCGTAGATGCCTCGGCGCGGCACGCCGCCAAAGGCGCCGAACGAGCGTGTATGGGCGTCGAATAACATCTCATGGCCCTGGCTCGGATACGCCACCAGCCAGAACGCACGGCTGGCACACAGCTTCAGATGTGCCACCTGCATACGCCGGTAAATGCCGCCGACCAGCAAGCCTTCCTCGCTCCAGTCAAACTGAAACGCCTCGCCAAAAGCAAAGGTCAGCGGCACAAAGGCCTGCGACGCCTTGCCCTGTCCCCCTCGCCAGGCACGGATAAACGCGGTGAGCTGGCTGTAGCCACCGTCATAACCTTCGGCTTTGATTTGCGCCAACAGCGCCTTGGCACTGCGCCGCTGTTGCTTGGGCCGCAGCGAATCGGCTTTTAGCGCCTGCTCCAGCGTGGCGTGAAAAGGGCTGAGTTTGTTGAAGATCGCGCGGCGTTGGTAGACCGGCGGCTTGGCCTCAGGTGCTCTGACCCACTTGCGAATCGTGTTGCGCGCCAACCCGGTGCGCTTGGCTATCTCATGCAGCGACAGCTTGTCGCGGAAATACATCCGGCGAATTTTGCCCATCATTTCCATACTGATCACCCTGTGTTCTCCTGCTCAAAAATTGAGCAGAAGCAGTTGAACACCTGGGTCAGTTTTCAGTCGGCAGAACAGCCTCTACTGGGTCAGTTTTCGGTCAGCGGCAACACCGCTGGTGCTTTTTCTTGGCATGGCAGCATTTCTCTGTAAAGGGTTGTACCTCGATCCCTCGGCGTTGCCCTCAGCGTTGATTGACAAGCCGTTCCCCAATTTCTCCCTGCAATCCGTGCAAGACAATAGGTCCCTGACCCGTGCCGATTTGCTGGGCAAACCGGCGCTGGTAAACGTTTGGGGTACCTGGTGCGTCGCTTGTCGGGCAGAACACCCAGTGCTGAACAAACTGGCCCAGCAGGGGGTGGTGATTCATGGAGTCAATTACAAAGACGTTAATTTCGATGCTCTGAACTGGCTGAAGGATTTTCACGACCCTTATCAGCTGAATATTCGCGATGAAGCCGGCAGCCTCGGATTGAATCTGGGCGTGTACGGCGCGCCGGAAACCTTCCTGGTCGACAGTAAGGGCATCATTCGCTACAAGCACGTCGGCGTTATAGATGAGACGGTGTGGCGTGAACAGCTTGCAGATCTTTATCAAGGTCTGGTGCAGGAGGGCACGCAATGAGCCGGTTTCTATGTGGAACTCTCTTAGTGTTGTGTTCCGCTAGTGCCGCCCAAGCTGCCATCGATGCTTACGCGTTCAAGGATGAGGTCGAACGCGCCCGGTACACCGAGTTGACCCGGGAACTGCGTTGTCCGAAATGTCAGAACCAGGATATCGCAGACTCCAATGCCCCCATCGCCGCCGATCTGCGAAAAGAGATCTTTCGCATGCTCGATGAAGGTCAGAGTAATCAGCAGATCATCGACTTCATGGTCGATCGCTATGGCGAATTCGTGCGCTACAAACCTGAGCTGAACAGCCACACCTGGTTGCTCTGGTTTGGGCCTGGCGGTTTGTTGTTGGGCGGTGTGTGGGTGATTTACTTGATCGTTGCACGTCATCGTGGTCGGCATGGCGATGATGTTGAGGTGTTTTCTGACCAAGAGCGTCAACGGCTCCTCCTCCTATTGGGTAAAGAATCTAATGATTGATTTCTGGCTATGGGTCGGCCTGCTGTTGCTGGTTGCCCTCAGTTTCGTGCTAATCCCTGTGTTGTTTGTACGTCGTGCCCAAAGCGAAGAAGATCGCACCGCTTTTTACGTGGCGCTGTATCAGGAACGCCTGGCGGAGCTACAGCTTCAGCAAGGGGACGGAGTGATGTCTCCTGCGCAAAAAAACAGTGCCCGCTCTGAGGCGGACCGCGAATTGCTGGCGGACACCGAAGGAGCTGGCCTCGAACGTTTTTCGACTACAGGCAAGCCGCTACCAGTATTCGTGGCTTTCTTGATACCGGCGCTGGGGCTCGCGCTGTACCTGCATTTTGGCGCCAGCGACAAAGTCGAGCTGGTTCGTGAGTTCGCCCAGCCTCCCGGTTCACTCGCGCAAATGAACGACCGTCTGGAACGCGCGGTTAACGCCCAACCGGAGTCAGCTGAGAACGCTTATAACCTGGCCCAAAACTACATGGCTCAAGGGAGGCCCGACGATGCCGCTAGAATGTTCGAACGAACGGTGTCACTGGCCGGTCGCCGACCGGAGTTATTAGGCGAGTGGGCTAAAGCATTGTATTTCTCTAACAACAAAATGTGGTCTCCGCCAATCAAGGCGCTGACAGATGAAGCTTTAAATGGAAATCCGGGTGAGCTCCAGAGCTTGAGTCTCATAGGTCTGGCTGCGTTTGAAGAGCATCGTTACCAAGATGCTTTAAAATATTGGCATCACGCATTAGCAGAGATGGGTTCCGACCATCCGTCACACGCTGCTTTAGTACAGGCCATTGGAAAGGCAAGAAACGGTCTTTCAGCGGATGAAAAAAACAACAATTTGACGATTAACCATGTTGCTGGCTTGCCACCAACACCGCTCAAGGTACGGGTGGACATTTCCCCGGAAATTTTCGAAAAGGTCGCTTTGGATGACAGTGTGTTCGTTTTCGTACAGACGCTATCGGGCTCCAAGGTACCTCTCGCTACCATACGACTTAAGGTCTCAAGTCTGCCGGCCGAGGTGGAGTTTTCAGGCGCTGATGCAATAGTTACCAGCAACACCTTATCGCAGACAGCCGCGATTCAAGTGACTGCTAGGGTCTCTAGGGGAGGGAAGAGTAGGTCGGGGGAATGGTTGGGG
>NZ_BCBJ01000127.1:0-33207 GCF_001320605.1 Pseudomonas sp. NBRC 111133
GGAAACCAGGGGCGATTCAGTCTGACTGGGTTGGCCAAAGCCACTGCTCAAACCTCAACTGCAGGTGCCAGGAATTCCTGAGTCGAGCCTGATCCTTCAGCGCTGCCCGACAGCGCCTCAGGAGCCTTCGCTTTTCACCTGGCAAATCCCGTTGGCCCGGTTCTTCCCGGTATACGAGACATCAGGTGAGCCGTCCGGGTTGATCGACAGCGAGATTGTCACCCCGCTGCCTTTGGCTTCGAAGTAGTTCTCGTTGAACTTCTTCAGCTTGCCTTCCTTGCCATTGATGTAAATCGGGCCGCCCTTGTCGGCGTGTACCTCAATGTTTCCTGGGCACGTCGCGTTCAGCAGTGGAATCCCAGCCTGGGCAGCGCCAGACGCCGCCAGCAAAGCACCAATCATTAGTCGCTTCATCTCACGCTCCTTGAGTGGATTGACCGAGATCGAAGCAATAGCTCAATTCAGCGCTGCCCGCCAGCGCCTTCCCCTATTCAACGATAACGCCTCCCCGGCGAGGGCGGCGCCTGCACGCAAGGACCACAACATGCCCGAACAACAGCACGACGAGAGCAAGCTCGAGCGGGTCATCCGCAAGATCAAGCGCTGCCTGGCCCTGTCCAAAAGCTCGAACGAGAACGAGGCGGCCACTGCAATGCGCCAGGCCCAAGCGCTGATGCGCGAGTATCGACTCACCGAGCTGGATGTGCGCCTGAGCGATGTGGACGAGGTCCAGTCGGAGAAGTCTAGGGCGAACCGCCGGCCAACCTGGGATCGCCACCTAAGCGGGATCGTGGCCAGGGTGTTTGGCTGCCGACCTCTCTCATATCGCCACTGGTGCGACACCTCCGGGCGCATGGTTGAACGGGCCTTGTTTGTAGGCGTCACGCCAGCACCCCAGATCGCGATGTACGCCTACGAAACCTTGCTTGCCAAGCTGACGCAGGCCCGGCGCGACTATGTGGCTTGGGTCCGATCCGGCAAGAGCCGCAGCACCTACTCGCCGGAGACTGCCGGCGATCACTTCGCAATCGCGTGGTTTTCAGTGGTGCACGGCAAAATCCATGCCGGACGCGCGCGGTGATGCGGTTCATGCGTTTCTCTTCGCTCGCTTCTCGGCAGTAGTCGGGAAGTCGATTTCAAACTCTCGGATCAGTCGGCCGAGCTGCTTGAAGGAAATGTTCAGCTCACGCACAACGTCTGCCCTGGACATTCCGACATTGCGGTAGGCGACGATCTTCTCTGCCTTCGACCTGTCTTCAACGGGGTCGCTGAGCTTTTTGCCCAGGTTGCTTTTCCCGTAGTTGGGGTCACGCTGGAACTTGAAGTTGCCTTGTGATGCCGCGCGAACGAGAGTCGCCTGGACGAGGCCGGTGTGAGCCATGGCCTCCTTGTAGGTCATGGTCTTTGCCAGCTCGCGGAGCTCATCGAGCTTTTTCAGGCGCGCCTCCACTCGTTTGTTGGGTGGGGCGGCTACCGATGCACGCTTTGGCTCAAGGTCGCGATGAGGCCGGTGTGGCACGTACTCGAACCCGGGCAGGGTTTCAACGGAGCCACCGCTGCCGAAGAAGTTGTCGATGCTGGCATTGAGCTGAGCCAGAATCTGGTCTCGGCTGTTCGATTGCCCGATTATTGCAGGCCACCTCTTTTGCTCGCAGCGCCTGCCTCCATCACATCCACAAACCGCATTGCGGTGCGGTAGCTGAAGGCAAAGCCCTGGACGGCGCCGGTGGCGATTTCAACGACATCCCACGTTGCGCCTTTGCCGCACGCCTGGTAGCGAGGGGCGGTTTGGCTGACCTTGGCATGGGCCTCGGCCCTCACTGACTTGCTGCGCTCGAGCAGGGCCGCGAGCACGGCAAGCTTCTGCTCGAAAGCAGGGTGCATTGCTGTCTGCATGGTTGATCCTCGGGTGGTCAGGCGTGGAGTTCCAAGGCTTCGGCCTTGCGAACGATTCGAAATTGGGCGGTGCGGCGCTCCGGCGCGCGGCGATCGCGGCGCATGGGGTCGCTGTCGTTGATCTCCGCGTGCATGGCCAACCAGGTGAATTTTCAGAGGACTTGTTTGCGCTCAAGCAATCGGTGGCATGTGACCGACTGATGCAGGTGATGGATGACATCAACGAGCGCTGGGGGAGGGGGACAATGCGAGCCGCCAGCGTGCCGGCGACACCGGACTGGGGGATGAGGAGGGAGATGATGAGCCAATCCTACACAACGCGTATCGATCAGCTGTGGACGGTTAAATGTTGAGCTTGCCGTCGGCCTGGCTGGCCGAACTCAATGACCAGCACGCTCTGATAACCGATCCGGATGGCCGAGCCGGGGTACTTGCCGAGCTCGCTATTTCTGCGCACCGACGCGGGGACGTTGATGCGGGCCAATTGGCCGACATGCTCGAGTTTGCCGAGGCGGCTAGGCTGTGGGCTCTGATTGAGGATGTATATGCAGCTTGAGCCGCTCGATGCGCCCACCGTCTAGGGGCGTTAGTGGCCGGTCGTGAATGGCTGCTTTCGACCCATTGCGGCCATTCGCGGAGGCCAATAAACGGCCCATTGCGCCCCTTCGACCCTATCGCTCGATAGGTGATCATGGCGCACTTCGATACAGATATGGCCTAGTTCGAAGCTACCATCTTGGCCCTGTGGGGCTATTCCAAGCGTTGCTACAGTGGGCTCCAACAACCATCCACCCACTACGAGCAACTACCCCATGAACAACCGCCTTGATTACTTCAAACTGTCTCCCCAAGCGTCCAACAAACTGGTGGAGCTCACCCTGCAACTGAGCAAGAAGCCGCTACTGGCCGATCTTGCCCACCTGATCATGTTGCGCGCTTCGCAGCTCAACGGCTGTTCATTCTGCGTGGATATGCATGTGAAAGAGGCCAAGATCCATGGCGAGCGCGAGCTGCGTCTTCACCACGTGGCCGTCTGGCGTGAGTCACAGCTGTTTTCGCCAGCAGAGCGGGCGGCGCTGGAGTGGACTGAAGCCCTGACCCAACTGCCGCCTCATGGTATCTCCAACAGCCTGTACGCGAGTGCGCGTGAGCAGTTTTCCGAGCAGGAGCTGTCGGATTTGTCGTTCCTGATCGTCGCCATCAATGGCTGGAATCGCCTCAATGTGGCTTTCCAGGCGATCCCGGGCTCGTCCGATGAACTCTTCGGCCTGAACAAGGCCAACCTCAATTGAGTAACTTGCTGATCAACGCGCCAAGCTGCTCGCCTGGAGCAGTCGTGGCGCAGTTGGTGAAACTCAAGAGCAGACCTGACTGACGCTGCGATGAGGCAGCCCAGCGCGACAACGCTTGTACCGACATGCCCCTCGCCAGCACCTGCTCGGCCAGGGCGGTGTCGCTTACGTCCTCCGGTAAACGTAGTACCAGGTGCATACCGCCTGGCGAGCGTTCCACCTGCATACCCTTCGGCAAACTCCGCTCCAGTGCTTCGATGGTCAATGCCCGTCGCTCGTTGTAGAGGCGGCGCATACGTTGGATATGCCGAGCGAAGTGTCCCTCGGCAACGAACTCCGCCACCAAAGCCTGGGTAATTGACGGTGACCCGGCAGCAAACAAGGCCCGTCCGACGCGCTCGAACGCTGCCACCTGCGCCTGCGGCACCACCAGATAAGCCAGGCGAATACCGGGAAACAGCACCTTGCTGAAGGTGCCGGCATACAGCACGCGCCCATGGCGATCCAAGCTGGCCAGCGCTGGAAGTGGACGGCTGACGTAGCGGTACTCGCCGTCGTAATCGTCCTCGACAATCCAGCCACCGGTGCGGGCAGCCCAATCGAGTAGCAGTTGTCGGCGTGGCAGCGACAGTGCCATCGACAGCGGGCTCTGATGCCCTGGTGTCACCATGACGACTTGAGCAGCCCGAGAGCCCGCGATGGCGTGTTCTACGTTCATGCCTTCTGCATCAACCGGCACCGCTTCCAGGTCCAGGCCGAACTGGCGGAGCACCTGGCGCGTAGTGGGATAGCCCGGGTCTTCCACCCAGGCGCACTCGCCTGGCTGCAACAGGGTATGTGCGACTAAGGACAGGCTATTGCGCCAACCGCTGGTGATAAACACCTGATGGGCACCGCAATCGATACCTCGGGACACCTGCAGATACGAAGCAATGGCGCTGCGCAACGCTGCTAGGCCGTGGGGTGCTGGATAGTCCAGATCTCCCAGACGCATCCCACGGAGATACCGAGCACCGAGACGCGCCCATATCTTGCGCGGAAATGCATCCAGCGCCGGTACCCCCATCTGGAACGGCAACAGCTGCGGTGGACGCCAGAGCGAATCAGGCGCGTCTTCGATCACTTGGCTGCTGACTGGCAATACGGTGGCCGCTGACACAGGCTTCTGCAGTTCAGGATTGATTACGGTGCCTTTCTGCCCGAGCGCCAGGAGGTACCCTTCGCTGGCCATCAGCGAATAGGCCAGTTCGACGGTGCCACGTGCCACCCCCAGCTCCTTAGCCATGGCGCGCGCCGACGGCAAGCGGTCACCGGGGGACAACGTGCCAGCGGCAACGGCGGCCAGCACGCGGTCGTACAGTTGACGATACAGGGGCAAGGCGGACTGCTCTTCCAAGGGAGCAAAAGGCGGCTTGGGGGAGGTCATCATGGCCTAGTTCATATCCCATTTCTTGGATCAATCAAGTGGGTCAATGGTAGTCCAATATAGCTCCATCACCTACTGATGAGGGCAACTCCCATGAAATTCCCTTTGCACAACTTCATACCCAGCGTGCTCGACCTGGCCGATACCGCCCTGCGTCCCTTGGACAGCACCCATGACCTGTGCAGCGCATTCCCGGTAATGCATCAATTGCGCCCTCATCTGACGAGCGAAGCCGACTTCGTCAGCCGCATCGAGCGTATGCGCCTTGAAGGCTATCGCCTGATTGGCGCTTATGACGCAGGCGTTCTTGTAGCACTGGCTAGTTACCGCTTTCAGGAAAACCTGGTCTACGGCGCATTCCTGTATGTCGATGACCTTGTAACCGCCGAGGCTCAGCGGGGTGGCCAGTGGGGATCGCGCTTATTGCAAGCTCTGGAACGACTGGCGCGCGCCAGCGGTTGTGCACGCCTGGTGCTCGACACGGGTTTGGCCAACGCCCGCGCGCAACGTTTCTACTTCCGTGAAGGCATGTTGACGGGTGCACTGCGCTTTCAAAAACAGTTCGATACGCCATAACCCGCATGCACATCCAAGGAGGCAAACCTCATGACATCGTCCCAACAGCCACTTGCTCCTTTGCGCATTCTTCGCCTGGTCACCAGCCCCAATGCAGAGGCTTCGGAAAGTCTGAAGCTGTCCCAGCAGATCCTGTTCGCCTTGGCCACCGAGGCCGGCAGAAGGGGTATCCAGTTGACCGATTTAGACCTCAACACCATGGCCCCAGTCGATGCCCCTTACGCCCAGGCATTAGCGAATCAACGCGTAGTCACGGCAAGTGGGCGGGACAGTACGTTGAGCCGTTCCAACGAATTGATCGACCAACTGCAAGCATGCGACGTACTGCTGATTGCCACGCCGATGCACAACTACAGCGTGCCCGCTCCACTCAAGATGTGGATCGACCATGTGGTACGCGTGGGCAAAACGTTTGTGGGCACCGCCAAAGGCAAAGTCGGAAATCTGACGGATCGTCCGGTTTACGTCGCAATCGCTAGCGGGGGCTACATCAACGGCCCACAGGCCCGTCAACCGGACTTTCTGCGCCCCTACCTGTCCGCCGTCCTTGCCACCATCGGTCTCACTCAGGTGCATTACTTCACCGTTGAAGGTACCGCCAAGGGGGTGGAGTCACTGAATACTGGAAGGGCAACAGGGTACGGTGATGTGCAGGCGTACTTTGTTAGGCATAGCCGTCGAGTGGATCATGTCTAAAGTCCGCTTCAGGGCCGACATCTACTCCAAGTGTTTAGGTTTGCATCTCAACTGGGCCGTATGCCAACAAGCGGCCACGCTCTTCATCGCTCATACAAAGGAAAAGAAATCATGAATCGTCTCAATTGGTTTGAAGCTTCGCCTGGTGCAGCTAAGGCCCTCGGCGGCGTGCATCATTTCGTGACCACCGCGACAAATTTGCCAGCCTCGTTGATCCACCTCGTGTTTCTCAGAGTGTCTCAAATCAACGGCTGCGCTCATTGCATTGATCTTCACTCACGTGATCTGATAAAAGCAGGTATGTCAGTGGACAAGGTGCTGTTAGTGCCGGTATGGCATGAAGCGCAATATTTGTTCTCGGATCAGGAGCGCTCAGCACTGGCTTGGGCGGAAGAAGTCACCAGGGTAAGCGAGACACAGGTATCCGACGAAGCTTATGCAGCCGCATCGGCGATGTTTGTTGAAAAGGATCTTGTTGACCTGACAGCGGCGATTGCCGCAATGAATGCGTTCAACCGTATGGGCGTCAGCTTCCGACTCAAACCTGCGGCTAGGGCTTGATGACCTAGGGAAATGACGCGTGCTGACTGGCTAGAAAGGTCGACTGCCAGTCGCTAGTTTTTACGCACTCCGTCGCCGCCAGCTTCGAGTTGTAAGCTGCCCTCCGAAGGGCTGGTGCACCCGCGGAAAGGATTTGCCGCCCCTTCACCGAATCGGCCTTATCAACTCGGCGCCCTGATTGCGTACATTCCCCACTGCCTTGCTCACCGGATTCCACCTGAAATCCTCAGTTTGGCGGCATCCCGTCTCCACGATCGCGGCAGCGCGCTCAGGCGATGTGGTAGGGGCCAACCACTCCAGAGCGGTCTGTGGCGTGAGCACTAAGGGTTTTCTGTCGTGGATGTCGATCAGCCCCTGGTCCGCCGGCGCTGTGATGATCACGAACCCGTCGCGCTCATCCGGTTCGAGGCTCTGGTGCACTTCAGCAAGTGCGGCGAAGTAAAGCGGGGCTCCGTCGGCGCCCGTGATGTAATACGGCTGCTTTCGCTTTGGCTCTGTTGGGTCAGTTATCCATTCGAACCAGCCATTGGCAGGCGCTAAAGCCCTGCCACCTGGCCACAACCCCTTGAAGAACTTTCCCGTCACCACTGTCTCGGCCCGAGCATTGATTGGATCAGCACGTTTCCCCTTCGCCCATAACGGCGACCATCCCCACTTGACCCTATCCACAGTCAGCTCATCACCAATCTGGCGAATGACCTCGACTCGGGTCGATGGCGCCACGTTGTATCGGTTTATAGGCTCGTGGTCATAGCCATTTATCACGACCAGATCCAATGATAGCTGGCGCAAGTAGTGATCCATCGACGCGTAGATCGAGTACCGTCCGCACATTTTCCACCTCTCGCCCGTCAGAATTTTAACGGTCAGGATTGACCGGGCAGCCGATGCCAGATCTACTGTATATGCATACAGCTTGCATTGGACCTTCCACCATGACCATCACATTTTTGGGCACGCCAACCGGCGGAACCGAACGGCTACCTCTGTATTCGTTTCACGTTCCGGCCGGTTTCCCCTCACCCGCAGCGGACCATCTGGAAGGCCATATCTCCCTTGATGAGCTATTCGACCTCCGCGCCCCCCATGTGTATCTGGTGAAAGTGGAGGGCGACAGCATGCAAGGGGCAGGGATCTACTCGGGTGAAATCGTCATCGTAGACCGCGGGCGTGAAGCGAAGCATGGGGACATTGTCATCGCTGCGGTCAACAGCGAGCCCGTTTGCAAGCGCCTGCACCGCCGTGAAGGGGTGGTGATTCTCAAGTCGGAGAACCCGGCATATCCACCCCGGTACATCATGGAAGGCGATGAGCTCCTCGTTTGGGGCGTTGTCCGTTACAGCGTTCGCGACCATGCGCAGTGACCAGGTCTTCGCGCTGATCGATTGCAACTCTTCTGGACCCTAATTAACCGTTAGCTTTGATTTTATCAATGTAATTCAATGCTTTAACCTTAGTAACTATTTTTAGGTTTTTCGAGCGTGTTCTACTGAACCCCGCAAATGGAATAATCTGGGCGCCACTGCGTTCAGCGCGATGGTCATGACATGTACCGATCTAGAGGTGATGGAGCACCCAGACACATACCCCCAAAATTTCTGCTTGAGCCAAAGGCAAAACCCGTTGCGCTCCCAATAGAGGATTTTCAACTCGACTGTGGTGGCGATGCGGATTACTACTCGGTGCCGTACCAGCTGGTGAAGCACCAGCTCGAAGTGCGCCTGACGGCGCAAACGGTGGAGTGCTTCCACGCCAACCAACGAGTGGCCAGCCATCTGCGCTCGCTGTACAAAGGCCGCCACACTACCCAAACCGAGCACATGCCCAAGAGCCACCGCGAACACGCCGAATGGACACCGCAACGGCTGATCGGCTGGGCGGAGCAAACCGGGCCGAACACTGCTGGTGTCATCGCCTACATCCTCGAACGCCGGATCCATCCGCGGGACGGCTTCCGTGCCTGTCTGGGCATCCTGCGCCTAGGAAAACACCATGGCGAAGATCGGCTGGAAGCTGCTTGCCAGCGCGCCCTGGCGCTGGGTGCGTGCAGTTACAAAAGCCTCGAATCGATCCTTCGCCAAGGTCTGGAGCGGCTGCCACTGGCCCAACAAAACCTGCCGCTGTTACCCGAAGAGCACATCAACCTGCGCGGCCCCGGCTACTACCACTGACCTGAAGGAGCACCAAAATGCTACCCAATCCAACCCTCGACAAACTACAAACCCTGCGACTGCACGGCATGATCAAAGCGTTGAGCGAGCAACACAGCACGCCGGATATCGCCAGCCTCGGCTTCGAGGAACGCCTGGGCCTGATGGTTGATCGCGAGCTGACCGAGCGTGAAAACACGCGCCTGAGCAGCCGCCTAAAAGCGGCCCGACTGCGTCATAACGCTTGCCTGGAAGACATCGATTACCGCAGCCCCCGTGGTCTGGACAAGTCACTGATCCTGCAACTGGGCAGCGGCCAGTGGTTACGGGACGGCCTGAACTTGATCATCGGCGGCCCCACTGGCGTAGGCAAAACCTGGCTCGCTTGCGCGCTGGCACACAAGGGGTTAAGCCGAGATAAAGGAAAATCAGGACATTTATTCCGTAAGCTGTTGATCTATAATGGTTTCACTGAAGGATAGGCGCAGACCTCGACCTATCCTCGCACGCCTGTCGCCTGGTCTCTGGAATTTTCAATTCCGACAAGTAGTTGCAGACCAAATGAGTTTTCCCTTATCTCGGCTTGACCCCATGTAGGCGAGCTTCAGTCTTATGCAAGACCATGTTGCGCTCTACGGCAAAGTCTGTGCACCAGGTAACGCATCAACCATTCGTTGGCCTGCCCATGTCTTTCTCCTGGTTCGACGGAATTACTTAAACGCGACCGGTTCGCCGTTGACGGCCCAGCTCACGCCGAAGCGGTCGGTCAGCATGCCGAAGGTCTTGGCCCAGAACGCGGGTGCCAGCGGCATCGTCACCTGGCCACCTTGCGACAGCACGTGGAAGGTGCTGTGGGCCTTGTCGATCGTGTCGTACTGAAGCGCGAGCATCACGCCCTTGACGCCTTCGTATGGCATGCCGGGCGGGGTGTCGCCGGCAAACAGCATCGCGCCACCGGGCAGCGCCAGGCAGCCGTGCATGATGCCATCCCCACTGGGTGCGCTGCCGCTATCACAGCCTTCGCCGGGGTTGGCGGACGCAGGCATGTCGGCGTAGCTCATCATGGTTTCGATCTTCGCGCCGAGCGCCTTTTCGTAGAATGCAAAGGCCTCGCGAGTGTTGCCGTTGAAGCTGAGGTAGGGAGTAAGGGTGGTGCTCATGGTGGGCTCCTGTTGCCAACGTGGATGGACTCGATGTGTCGGCATCATTTAGTCGAACGGCTTCGACGCCTTTCGACAGTCGCAACAAAAAATTTCTCAATCTCCAGACACCCACCAAGGACAATCAGGGCCAGTTGCTTCTGGCGGCAGATGAGTATCGAGAGCAATGGATAGTCGCACAGGCCTCTTTGGCGGCCTCCGTGAAGAGGGCTGTGAGCGATCGCACTCCATCGACAACCTATGATCGTCGACTCGAGGTGGAGAGAATCATAGAAGGAATTCCGGTAAAGCTTGCATTGCAGCAACGGACCAGTGCATCAGTCGATCATTCCTGGTGGACATTGAGTTGGCGGACAAAATATTCGTCGGATGGCTCGAATCGCCGTTTCTACCTGACAAAGAATGGTTGCTGGACAATTCCCGCGATGGTCGCTCTGAACATGATGGAAGAGATGGACGCCCTAGGGGGGATGAATGAGCAATACTTCGATCATCGCGGGAGGCCATATTTTGAAACCCTAGTTTCCAGCGAGATGCTTCCCGAGCAAAAAACAGAAGCTCTATCGAAGGTGACTGGACCAGACGAGGACTGGGGGGAAAATCCCTTTGTTGTGATCACTTACGATCCGAACAAAAACTGGAAGAAAGTCATGATCGTGAATACCGACATCGCTACCTGCTGACCTTCGCGGAGGTGCTTAACCCGCGGACCCTGGCCCTGCGCCTGACCGCGCTGACTCAATGGCACCGCTATCAGGGCTTTCCCGACCCAGCAGCCAGCGCCACCGTGCGTAAGACCTTGCGCGGTATTGAGCGAGTGAACGGGCGCCCTCGACAAAAAGCCAAGGCCCTGCTGCTGGAGGATCTCGAACTCATCGTGTCGCACTTGGACACGCTCGAAGGGCTCGCCGCGCTGCGTGACAGCGCGCTGCTACAGCTGGGGTACTTCGGCGCCTTCCGCCGCAGTGAGCTGGTCACGCTGGAGGTCCGCGATCTGCAGTGGGAACGGGAAGGTCTACGGATCACGCTCCCGCGCTCCAAAACCGATCAAGAGGGCGAGGGACTGGAGCGCGTGATCCCCTATGGCGACGGCCTCTGCTGTCCAACGAAGGTGTTACGGGGCTGGTTGGAAGCCGCTCAGATTGAGCAAGGACCATTGTTTCGACGCGTCAGTCGTTGGGGCGTGATCGGCGAGGTGGCGCTGCACGAGGGTAGCGTCAATACCATCCTGGCGACACGTGCCGAAGCCGCGGGACTGTTGTATGTGCCACAGATGAGCAGCCACAGCCTGCGCCGAGGCTTGGCCACCAGCGCTTACCGTGCCGGGGCGGACTTTCTGGAAATCAAGCGCCAGGGTGGGTGGCGGCACGATGACACCGTACATGGCTATATCGAGGAGGCTAGAGCCTTCGAAGACAATGCCGCCGGCTCGTTGTTACGGCGAAAACCATTAATGTAGTCCTCGGTTACGTGGTTTACATGCATCCACGAAACCTAGCAGAAGGGGCCGAATATTGTGTTTTATTTGCATGAAATAAAGCTATAAAATCATAACCTTGTGACTCAAATGTCCTAATTTTCCTTTATCTCGGCATGACCTCCGCAACGCGCCATGCCTGGCGCACCAAAAAAAGGCATCACCAAAAATTGGCGATGCCCGCATGCTCAAATGAGCGAGTCGTGATAAGCCGCATTACCTCAACGATAGGAGACCAATCAAATCGTCTGTACGGCGATGCACTGATGGCACCTGTAAGCCAATCAGACGGTAAGAAGCGACTTGCCATCCATCTCTGACGGAATAGGCAAACTCAGCATCTGCAACAAAGTTGGAGCGATATCGCACAGCCGGCCGTTTTTCAGTCCCAAACGATCAGGCTGCTCACTGACCAGAATCAGGGGAACAGGATTCAAGGTGTGAGCCGTGTGTGCCTGACCAGACTTGACGTCGAGCATTTGTTCGACGTTGCCGTGGTCGGCAGTAATCAGACATTCGCCTCCTGCTGCGAGCGTCGCTTCGACCACTCGGCGCAGACAGTCATCCAGTACTTCTACGGCCTTTACTGCGGCGTCAAAAGAGCCGGTGTGGCCCACCATGTCACCATTGGCGTAGTTGCAAACGATAAGGTCGAATGTGCCGCCGGCGATGGCGTTGACCAGATGATCCGTCAGCAGCGGTGCACTCATCTCAGGCTGGAGATCGTAGGAAGCCACATCAGGCGAAGGAATCAGGATTCGCTCTTCACCGGCAAAAGGCTGCTCTCGGCCACCGTTGAAGAAGAACGTGACGTGGGCATACTTCTCGGTTTCGGCAATACGTAATTGCTTCTTCCCAAGATTCGCCAGGTGTTCGCCCAAGCTGTTGCTGATCGCCTCTGGAGCGAACGCACAGGGGCAGTCCAGCTCTTCGGAATACCGGGTCAACGTCAGCAGTCGATCCTTGGGCAACACAAAAGGCCGCTCAAACGCGTCGAAGTCAGGTTTGATCAATGCCTGGGTCAATTCTCGCGCCCGATCGGGGCGGAAGTTCATGAAGATCATCGCGTCATCAGGGCCGACACTGACAGGTTGCCCAATCGTTGTCGGCTTGACGAACTCGTCCGACTCCCCGCGCTCGTAAGCTGCTGACAAAGCCTCAGAAGCGGTTGCCGCTTGATGTTCAGCATCCCCTGAAACAATCAGGCGGTACGCCGATTCAATCCGAGGCCAGCGGTTATCGCGGTCCATTGCATAGTAACGACCGACCAACGAGACGATCCGTCCAGCGCCCAGGCGAGCGAACTCAATCTCCAAGGCATCAAGCGATGCCTGCGCACTCTTGGGCGGAGTATCCCGACCATCCAGGAAGCCATGCACATAGATTTTTTCGACACCCTGCTCAACCAGGCAACCGCATGCCGCGACAATCTGATCGATGTGGCCATGAACACCGCCAGGAGAAAGCAGACCCATGACGTGCACAGCACCCTCGCGCGTCTTTATTCCCTGGATCAATTCCAGCAACGCGGGGTTGCGGGAGAACTCGCCATCGGCGAGCGCTTTATCAACCCGGGTCAGGCTTTGATAAACCACCCGGCCCGCTCCCAGGTTCATATGCCCAACTTCGGAGTTCCCCATCTGGCCTTGAGGAAGCCCAACCGCCAAACCTGATGTTTCGATTTGGCTGTTCGCAAAACGCGCAAGCAACGCATCGAATGTAGGTGTCCTGGCCGCTGCAAAAGCGTTCGACTCAGTCGCCTGACGAATGCCGACACCGTCGAGAATAATCAAAGAGCGCGTAGTCATCGTGCCCCCTAAAAGATGTAGTCGGTGGTCAAGAAGCTCGACTCACGATGACGGATGATGTCGCTGACCAGATCCTTGTTGCTCTCCTGGAACTTGGTGGCGACCAGTGTCCGGATGGAAAACACCCGCAACGCGTCATCGACCGAGAGCGTGCCTTCGGCAGAGTTTTTGCGGCCGTTGAAGGGAAAGCTGTCCGGACCACGCTGGCATTGCGCGTTGATGTTGATGCGCCCTACCTGGTTGGCGAACGCATCGACCAGACGCCCCACTTCTGCGGAGTTCGTGCCGAAAATGCTCAGTTGTTGGCCGAAATCGGAGTCGAGGACGTAGTTGATGACTGTTTCCAGATCGCGGTAAACCACCACTGGTACGACGGGTCCGAATTGCTCTTCGTGGTACACCCGCATTTCGCTAGTCACCGGGTACAGCAACGCCGGGTAGAAGAAGGTTTCGCAGACTTCCCCGCCTCCGGCATTGACCACTTGGGCGCCTTTGCTGACAGCATCGGCCACAAGTCCGGTAAGGAAATCAGTCTTGCCAGGCTCCGGCAGCGGAGTTAAGGCCACTCCCGCTTCCCAAGGCATGCCCGGTTTCAGCTGGGCAAGCTTCGACTGAAACTTATCCAGAAAGGCGTCAACTACGTTTTCATGAACAAAGAGAATTTTCAGCGCCGTGCAACGTTGCCCATTAAACGACAGAGAACCGGTCACGGCCTCTGAAACGGCGTTATCCAGATCAACATCAGGCAGGACGATGCCGGGATTCTTGGCATCCAGACCGAGGGCTGCACGCAGGCGATGTGGCTTGGGGTGCAGCTTTTTCAGATCACTGGCCGCCTTGTTGGTGCCGATGAATGCGAAGACATCGATCTTGCCACTGGCCATCAAAGCGCTGACGGTTTCCCGGCCGCTGCCGTAGATGATGTTGATAACCCCTGCCGGGAAGCTGTCGCGGAACGCTTCCAGCAATGGCCTGATCAGCAACACACCGAACTTGGCGGGTTTGAACACCACGGTGTTGCCCATGATCAACGCCGGGATCAACGTGGTGAACGTCTCGTTTAGCGGGTAGTTGTAAGGCCCCATGCACAGGGTCACGCCCAGAGGCACGCGGCGGATTTGTCCCAGCGTGTCCTGCTCCAGCTCGAAACGGCTGGAACGACGATCCAGTTCCTTGAGGGCATTGATGGTGTCGACAATGTAGTCGCAGGTGCGATCGAACTCTTTCTCTGAGTCCTTGAGGTTCTTGCCGATCTCCCACATCAACAACTTCACCACGGCTTCCCGTTGTTCGCGCATACGCTTGAGGAAAACCTCGACGTGGCGAATACGTTCGACCACACGCAGGGTGGGCCAGGTGCCCTGACCACGGTCATAGGCCTGCACCGCCGCATCCAATGCCGTCATCGCGGTTTGCGCATCCAGTAGCGGAGTACTGCCCAGAATCACGGCCTCGTGTCCCGATTCTTTTTTCAGGCACACAGGGCTACGGACCGGCGCTAATGGGCCGTCCCACAACCGCAGTTCCCCATTGACCAGATACTCTCGCTGCTCAATGGCCGGTCCTGGACGGAAAGCCGCAGGGATTTCGTCAGCGCTTGGGAACAGTGCTTCAAGTCGATTATTCAAAGTCATTTTTCATCCCTCTGTGCAGGTGCTCGCGCGGCCCGAAAGAAACGATCGGACACGCAGCGCCTGCACATTCAAAAGAATTCAGATCGCGATAGAGTCGGTGATCGGCCCGGTTTGAGCCGCCCAGCAAATGGCAGCGAAAGACATCGCATCCAGAGACGCTCCGCCGATCAAGCCGCCATCGATATCGGGTTGATTGAACAATTGTTCTGCGTTGTCGGCCTTCACACTGCCACCGTACAAAATCCGGCAATCGGCGGCCGCTGCGCGATCTTGGTCAGCCAAATATTGGCGGATGTGTCGATGCACCGCTTGCGCCTGCTCGGGCGTCGCCGTTTCGCCAGTACCAATGGCCCAGACCGGCTCGTAGGCAATCACGCCTTTAACCAGATCCTGAATGCCAACAGCCTTCAGTACCGCATTCAGCTGATTGGTGACGACCACTTCCGTTTCGCCGCTCTGACGCTGAGCGAGTGTTTCGCCCACACACAACACCGGAATGAGCCCGGCACGCAGCGCCGTAGCAAATTTCTTTGCCACGAGATCATCGTCCTCGGCATAAAGTGCACGGCGCTCCGAATGCCCGACCAACACAAAGCGACAGCCGATATCGTGGAGCATCGAAGCGCTGACCTCACCGGTATGAGCGCCTGAGAGCTGGGCGCTGAGATTCTGCGCACCCAGTGCAACATCTGAATCATCAAGCAAATCGGCTACGGTCGTCAGGTAGGGATACGGCGGGCAAAGCGCAACTTCAACGCTTTCAAAGCGTGAAATCACCGGCAGCAAACTAAGCAGCAACGACGCGTTTTCAGCACTGCTGCCATTCATTTTCCAGTTGCCGATCACCAGTTGTTTTTTGTTCGAAGAGGTCTGCATGATTCAGGCTTTCCTGTTCACAAGCGCGGCCGTGTTGTAAGGCGCCCGCTCCTGCAAGGCCTCTTCGATGCGCAACAAGCGGTTGTATTTACCGACGCGATCCGACCGGCTGAGGGAGCCTGTCTTGATCTGTCCCGCGCAAGTGGCGACGGCGAGGTCGGCGATGGTGGTGTCCTCGGTCTCACCCGAACGATGGGAGATGACGGCGGTGTAACCGGCATCTTGCGCCATGCGAATGGCGTCCAGCGTTTCGCTGAGCGTGCCGATCTGGTTGAACTTGATCAGGATCGAATTACCGATCCCTTTCTGAATGCCCTCACGCAGTATCTTGGTGTTGGTCACGAACAAGTCGTCACCCACCAATTGCACGTGACCCAGCTTTTGGGTCAGGCCTGCCCAGCCGTCCCAGTCACTTTCGTCCATCCCGTCTTCAATGGAGATAATCGGGTACTTGTCGCACAGCATCGCCAGGTAATCGGCAAAGCCTGCCGAATTGAACGACTGGCCTTCACCGGCGAGCACATATTGACCGCCCTCGTAGAACTCGGATGCCGCGCAATCGAGTGCCAGGGTAATGTCCTTGCCCAGCTCATAACCCGCTCGACTCACCGCTTCCTTGATAACAACCAGTGCTTCTTCGTTGGAGGCCAGCGAAGGCGCGAACCCACCCTCATCCCCCACCGCCGTGCTCAAGCCACGCTCCGACAAAACCTTCTTCAAGGAATGGAACACCTCGGCGCCCATGCGCAGGCCTTCACGGAACGACGATGCGCCGACGGGCTGGATCATGAATTCCTGGATGTCGATGTTGTTATCGGCATGCTCACCCCCGTTGATGATGTTCATCATGGGAACCGGCATGCTGAACTGGCCAGGCGAGCCGTACAGCGCCGCCAAGTGTTCATACAAAGGAATGTTCTGAACCTTGGCCGCCGCTTTGGCGGTCGCCAGTGACACGGCGAGAATCGCATTGGCCCCCAGGATGCTCTTACTCTCGGTGCCATCCAGCGCAATCATGACGTTGTCGATTTCGCGCTGGTTCAAAGCATCCAGTCCGATCAGGCACTCGCGGATCGGGTTGTTCACGTTCTCGACCGCTCGCATAACGCCTTTGCCCATGTAGCGCGCTGCGTTGTCCCGCAATTCAAGCGCTTCGCGTGACCCCGTCGAAGCACCAGAGGGCACGCTGGCGGTAGCACTGACGCCATTGGCGAGTGTCACCACGGCTTCAACCGTCGGGTTGCCTCGCGAGTCGAGGATTTCCCGAGCGCTGATGTGTTGAATCTGGCTGGTCTTGTTAAGCATGGTTTTCCCCCTTCGGATGGTTCGGAGCTTGCGTGCCGTCGCTCGGCGACTTCAGTAATTCCTGCTGCTCCGCGTACTGCTCACGAAAATCGAAATCTCTTGGCCACGATTCACGATCATGGTTATTCGTTGCGTCGTGATCTGCTGAATGGGTCTTACTCATCAGTCCTTCCTCACTCAGCGAATGGCTTCACCGACGCACACGACTCGAAGGGAGTTCGTGCCACCTTGGGCGTTGGCGTAGTCGCCTTTGGTAATCAGCACGTGATCGCCAGCCTTGACGACGCCACGCCGGGTCAGCTCCGCAACGGCCTTCTCGTTCACCAACTCAGGGTCGAAATCATCGCTGTCGAACGGAATGGTGGTGACACCACGGAACAGCGTGACCCGGTTCTGAGTAGCCAGATTGCGAGAGAATGCAAAAATGGGCAGGTGCGAGCGAATGCGCGACATCAAACGAGGGGTATCGCCGCTCTCCGTCATGCAGATGATGGCTTTGACGCCATGCAGATGGTTGGCTGCATACATCGCTGACATCGCGATGGATTCGTCGATCTTGTGGAACACTTGATCGACACGGTGCTTGGAGCGATGGGATTGAGGGTGTTTTTCCGCACCGATAATGATCCGGTGCATGGCCTCAACCGTCTCGATCGGATAGGCACCGGCCGCGGTTTCAGCGGAGAGCATCACCGCATCGGTACCATCCAGCACCGCATTGGCCACGTCGAACACTTCAGCACGGGTCGGCATAGATTGAGTGATCATCGACTCCATCATCTGCGTCGCCGTGATTACCACGCGATTCAGTGTGCGAGCACGGTCAATAATCAGCTTTTGCACGGCCACCAATTCTGCATCGCCAATCTCAACGCCCAGATCGCCACGAGCGACCATTACACCTTCCGATGCTTCAATGATCGCGTCCAGAATACGTAGATCGTTGACGGTTTCTGCGCGCTCGATCTTCGCGATCAAGCCTGCCTGCCCTCCAGCTTCATGCAGCAACCGACGCGCCAATTCCATATCCGAAGCATCGCGTGGGAACGACACAGCCAGGTAGTCCACCTGCATTTCTGCGGCAGTCTTGATATCGGCGAAGTCCTTCTCGGTCAGTGCCGACGCAGACAATCCCCCACCTTTGCGGTTGATCCCTTTGTTGTTCGAAAGCGGCCCGCTGACCAGGACTTCGCAGATCAATCGCGTCGCCTCGACCTTCAGGACCCTAAGCTCGATTCGCCCATCATCAAGCAGCAAAATGTCGTACGGACGGCTATCGGTGATCAGCGCTTCGTAGTCAATACCGACTCGCTGCTGGTCCCCTGCATTCTTGTCCAGGGAAGCGTCGAGAACGAACTGCTGACCCTTTTCCAGGATCACCTTTCCTTGCGCGAATCGCGCAATTCGAATTTTCGGACCTTGCAAATCAGCCAACACCGCCACGAAGCGGCCATGCTTGGCAGCCAGCTCACGGACCAACCTCGCCCGGGCAATGTGATCCTCCGCCTTGCCGTGAGAAAAATTCAGACGCACGACATCCACGCCTGCTTTGACCAACCCCTCGATGGCTTCGAATGATTCGGTTGCTGGCCCCAATGTAGCCACAATTTTTGTTCTGCGTTGCATGACAGTCACCACTTCAAATACGTTCGTATGAATAGCGCCCCGTATAAATCCGAAGCCCTGCTTCGCTAACCCATGCGCGAATTGTTCGAGCCCGGCACGCCGAAGCCGGCCGGGATGCTCGAAGGTCGGTCATGATTCGCGGTAGAAAGCCCCTGAATCGTAGAGTTCAGGGGCTTTGCTTTAACCGGACTCCCGATCAGGCCGTTTCGATCTTGCTGCGGTTCTGCTCGACCTTATTCAGGTAGTCCTTGAGGTTTTCCTGTTCCGCCGGTGTGATAAACAAACCGAGCTTGCTGCGGCGCCACAGAATGTCGTGCGCGGTGGTGGCCCACTCTTCACTGCACAGGTAATCGACTTCACGGGTGTAGAGCCCGCCGCCGATGTGTTCGCCCAGATCGCTCAGGTTCTGCACGCCTTCCAGCATGCGCCAGGTGCGGCTGCCATAAGTGGTGGCCCAACGGCTTGCGATTTCGCTTGGCATCCAGTCGAACTTGTCGCAAATCAGCGAGCTCAATGCCTGCGGGGTGGTCATGTCTTCGCCGCCGGGCAGAGTCGATTGCGCGGTCCAGCTCGGCTTGATGCCTTTAAAGAACGGCGCCAGTTGCGCCAGGGCCGATTCGGCCAGTTTGCGATAAGTCGTCAGCTTGCCCCCGAACACCGACAACAATGGCGCCTCTGCCGCACTGCCGGACAGGGCCAGGGTGTAGTCGCGAGTCACGGCCGAAGGGTTGTCGGATTCGTCATTGCACAGTGGGCGAACGCCAGAGTAGCTGTGCAGGATGTCCTCGCGGCTCAGTCGCTTCTTGAAGTGCGCGTTGACCACCTTGAGCAGGTAATCGGTTTCGCCTTCGGTGATCGTCACTTTGGCCGGGTCGCCGGTGTATTCGCGGTCGGTGGTACCGATCAGGGTGAAGTGGTTCAGATACGGAATAGCGAACACGATGCGCTGGTCTTCGTTCTGCAGAATGAAAGCATTCGGCGCGTCGTAGAGTTTCGGCACGATCAGGTGGCTGCCCTGGATCAGGCGGATGCCATACGGTGATTCCAACATCAGGTCATCGCGAATGAACTTGGCGACCCAGGGGCCGGCCGCATTCACTAGCGCCTTGGCGCGAATCGAAAACAGGTTGCCGTCAGCGCGTTCCAGGTGCAGGTGCCACAAACCGTTGCTGCGCCGGGCGCTGACGCAGCGGGTTTGGGTGTGAACATGAGCGCCTTTCTCGCGGGCGGCCATGGCATTCAATACGACGAGGCGAGCGTCATCGACCCAGCAATCGGAATATTCGAAGCCTTTGGTGATTTCGCTTTTCAGCGGGCTGTCCGGACCGAACTTCAGGCTTTTCGAACCTTCAAGTTTTTCCCGTTTGCCCAGGTGGTCATAAAGGAACAGACCGGCGCGGATCATCCATGCAGGTCGCAGGTGCGGGCGGTGTGGCAACACGAAGCGCATCTGCTTGACGATGTGCGGCGCCTTGGCCAGCAGCACCTCGCGCTCGGCCAGGGCTTCTCGAACCAGGCGGAATTCGTAATGTTCGAGGTAGCGCAGGCCGCCGTGGATCAGTTTGCTGCTGGCCGACGACGTGTGGCTGGCCAGGTCGTCCTTTTCGCAAAGGAACACCGAAAGACCGCGACCGGCGGCATCCGCTGCGATCCCCACGCCATTGATCCCACCACCGATGACGGCGATATCGTAGACCTCAGCGAGAGGGGGCGTAGGCAAGGTAGAAGTGAGCATCGGCAGGCCTCAGGGCTTTGTTGTGCATTTGAATTCGAACATTAATGTTCATTTTCGAAAATTGCAACCGAAATTGACGCCCGCGACCACTTAACTTCGATTGAAAATACTCATCGAAGGGCCGCTAAAGGAACATTTTCGAACATTTAGATGTGCGGGGGGGGGATTTGTAGTGCGGGCTTAACCGCCCTTGGGGTTAAACAACCTCGAGGCGAATCTTGTGTTGACTCAGTAGCTGCGCCAGCGCCGGCACTGGCGGCTGATCGGTGACCAGGCAATCGATCAGGCTGATCGGTCCCAGTCGAACCATGGCGTTACGACCAAATTTACTGGAGTCGGCCGCCAGTATTACTTGTCGGGCATTGGCGATGATTGCCTGGGATACCCGCACTTCCTGATAGTCGAAATCCAGCAGGCTGCCGTCTTCGTCGATCCCGCTGATACCGACCAGGGCGAAGTCGACCTTGAACTGGTTGATGAAATCGACGCTGGCCTGGCCGACGACACCGCTGTCGCGGCGCACATTGCCGCCAGCGAGCAGGACTTCGAAATCATCCTTGGCGCTGAGGATCGAGGCGACGTGCAGGTTGTTGGTGATCACCTTGAGCTGGGTGTGATTGAGCAGCGCCCGGGCGATGGATTCGGTGGTGGTGCCGATGTTGATGAACAGCGAGGCGTGATCGGGAATCTGGGCGGCGATAGCTTCGGCGATGCGTTGTTTCTCATCGCGCATTTGATCGGCACGCATGGCGTAGGCAGTGTTTTCTACGCTTGAATCGTAAGCAGCGCCGCCGTGATAGCGACGCAACAAATTTACTTCCGCCAATTGATTGATATCGCGGCGGATGGTCTGCGGTGTAACGACGAACAGCTGAGCCATTTCCTCGATGCTGACGTAACCGCGTTCGCGGACCAGCTCGAGGATTTGCTGCTGACGGGGAGGCAGATTCATGGGGCTTCCTTTGGGCTGCCGTGCAAAATTTGCCCATGATGCCGCAGGAATCCACTCCCTGCCAGTTACATACGGATACGAGTCAGTGCTCTGGCTTACTTAGCCTCTTCGTGCGGTTCCCAATCGCGGGTGCGGCTCACGGCTTTTAGCCAGCCGGCGTAGAGTTTTTCCTTCTCTGCTTCGGCCAAGTGAGGTTCGAATTCGCGCTTGATCACGGCTTTGCCACGCAGTTCGTCCAGGCTGCCCCAGAAGCCACAGGCCAGACCTGCCAGATAGGCAGCGCCCAGGGCAGTGGTTTCACGCATTTGTGGGCGTTCGACGTGAGTGCCGAGAATGTCCGCCTGGAATTGCATCAAGAAGTTGTTCGCGACTGCACCGCCGTCGACGCGCAGGGCTTTGAGGCGTTCGCCCGAATCCTGTTGCATGGCGTCGAGCACGTCGCGGGTCTGGTAGGCAATCGATTCCAGGGCCGCGCGAATGATGTGATCCACGCGTACGCCACGGGTCAGGCCGAACAGCGCACCACGGGCATACGGGTCCCAGTACGGTGCGCCTAGACCGGTGAAGGCCGGGACCAGGTACACGCCGTTGCTGTCTTTGACCTTGCCGGCAAAGTATTCGGTGTCGTGAGCGTCGTTGATGATTTTCAGCTCGTCACGCAGCCACTGCACGGTGGAACCGCCGTTGAACACCGCGCCTTCCAGCGCGTAAGCGACTTCGCCGCGTGGGCCACACGCGATGGTGGTGAGCATGCCGTGCTTGGATTTCACGGCCTTGTCGCCGGTGTTCATCAGCAAGAAGCAGCCGGTGCCGTAGGTGTTTTTCGCCTGGCCTGGCTCGACGCACATCTGACCGAACAGAGCAGCCTGTTGGTCGCCGGCAATGCCGCCGATGGCGATACCGCTTTTGGTATGGCCGTAGATTTCCGAGGACGACTTTACCTCTGGCAGCATTTCCCGCGGGATATCCAGTATCTCAAGCATCTTCGCATCCCACTCCAGGGTGTGGATGTTGAAGAGCATGGTCCGCGAAGCGTTGGTGTAGTCGGTAACGTGGATCTTGCCGCCGGTAAATTTCCAGATCAGCCAGCTGTCGATGGTGCCGAACAGCAACTCGCCGTTGCGGGCGCGTTCGCGGCTACCTTCGACGTTGTCGAGAATCCACTTCAGCTTGGTGCCGGAGAAGTACGGGTCGGTAACCAGGCCCGTGGTTTCGCGGATGTACTGTTCATGGCCATCGCGTTTGAGCTGCTGGCAGATCTCGGTGCTACGTCGGCACTGCCAGACGATTGCGTTGTAGATCGGGCGGCCGGTGGTCTTGTCCCAGACTACGGTGGTTTCGCGTTGGTTGGTGATGCCGATGGCGGCAACCTGATCGTGATGCAGGCCGGCTTGAGCCAGGGCCTCGACCATCACCGCACTTTGGGTGGCGAAGATTTCCATCGGGTCGTGTTCGACCCAACCGGCTTGCGGGTAATGCTGGGCGAATTCGCGCTGAGCGGTACAGACCACATTGGCGTCGCGGTCGAAAATGATCGCCCGGGAGCTGGTCGTACCCTGATCGAGGGCAATGATGTAGTTCTTATTCTGAATGTCGGTCATGTCGATTGCCTTGGACGAAATAAGGGGGGGTGGGGGCGCGAGATCAGGGTTGGGCAGGATTTCGCGCCGCCGCTTTCAAGAAACTTTTACTTTGCCGTCAATGGCGTGTTCTGCAGGCGTGTTCTGCATCCTTTGTAGCAGGTATGACGCTGGGTAGATGGCGGGCAATCAGCCCGCGATAGGCGGCAGCGCCGAGGCAGGCACCGATGATCGGTGCAAAAATCGGAATCAGGAAGTACGGAATATCGCGCCCGCCGGTAAAAGATATTTCACCCCAGCCGGCGAAGAAGGTCATCAATTTAGGACCGAAATCGCGCGCCGGGTTCATCGCAAAACCGGTCAGCGGGCCCATCGAGCTGCCGATCACGGCAATCAGCAGACCGATCAGCAACGGCGCCAGTGGGCCCTTTGGTAGACCATTGTTGTCGTCGGTCAGGGACATGATCACGCCCATTAGAATGGCGGTGATGATCACTTCAACCAGAAATGCTTGGCCCGTCGACAAGGCAGGGTTCGGGAAGGTCGAGAACACCGAGGCCAGTTCCAGGCTGGCTTGTGTGCCGCGAACCATATGGTGCGTTTGTTCGAAATCGAAGAACAGGTTGCTGTAAAGCGTGTAAACCAACAACGCTGCGCAGAAGGCGCCAGCGACCTGGGAGAAGATGTAGAACGGTAGTTTGCGCTTTTCAAAGTCGGCAAAAATGCACAGCGCAATACTGACTGCCGGATTGAGGTGGGCGCCGGAAACACCGGCGGTCAGGTAGATCGCCATGCTCACGCCGATCCCCCAGATGATGCTGATTTCCCAAAGGCCAAAGCTGGCACCCGCGACCTTGAGCGCGGCAACACAGCCCGTACCAAAGAAGATCAGTAAAGCAGTACCCAGGAACTCGGCCATGCATTGGCTCGAGAGCGAAGGTTGTTGTAATGCAGTCGTCATTGAAAACCTCGTTTTTTGTTGTTGTCGGGCGCTTTTTCATCAGGGTCAAAGCGCGATTTTCACTGAAGCAAGATCCCCTTCGATCTCGAGCTTGCTGCCGAGTGTTGCAGTGGAACATTCGCAAAATGTTCACATTCGAAAAATACAGACATTGAACACTGGTGTCAAAGGTCGAAAGTGAATAAAAACCCAATTCAACTATTAGTCATTAGTCACATGAATCATCGTTCTTGCTTAATCAGCGCCTCTCTCTGACGAGCGGCAACAAGCGCTGGTAGCCCTTTGGAAATTGGCCAAATAGAGCCTTGTGTCGATCAATGACCTAGAATCCAGCACACCATTTTTCTTCAGCCGCCAAGCCAAGAGCTACCATTACACCCGCATTGGATTTGTTGAAAAAAGTTCGTTACGAACATCGTGCGCGCAGTTACGAACATTATCCCAAGGCAGCGTCTTATGGGCTGGAGCCCGCGGAGAACTTCGGATTGGACCTACGCAAGTGTTCAAGGCATTGCTGGGCGGCTACTGAGAAGTTCGAGTTGCCGGTAGCCGTGGTGCCGGTCGTTTGGCACTGACGGCAGGCGAAGTTTCCCACCGCAACCAGAACATTGTGATTCGGGCTGATGGACGTGAATTTCGCGAGGCAGGTGTTCAGGTAATGGCTTGCGCCGAGAGATAGGGCGAGGTGGCGGTTCGGTTGGCGGCGTCAGTTCCGTCTGGCTGACTTGCAACTCTTCAAGACTCAGTTGGAGCTGATCGATCATCGCGTCCAGTTGCTCGGAGCTGCGACCGAACTGCGTACGACGCAGCTTGGCGATCATCATTTTCAAGCGCTCAATCTCTGCCCGCTGGGCAGAGACCAGAGCCTTCAAGACTTGAAGATCGTTAGGCAGAGAGTCGGTCGCGAGAGTCATGACCGAATGTTACTTGGGATTTTTTTCAGCGTGGCAAGTCAGACCGCGAGGACAGGTGCTGTACGAATTGGCCTGCGCCAATCAATGCCTTCCAACAGCATCGACAACTGCGCAGCCGTCAGCGACACGCTGCCGCTGGTTGCTTGCGGCCAGACGAAGCGCCCTTGTTCCAGCCGTTTGCAAAACAGGCACAACCCGTCGCCGTCCCACCACAGCAATTTGATCCGGTCACCGCGCCGTCCGCGAAAGGCGAAAATCTGACCGGAGAACGGATCGGCTTTAAGCTGAGTCTGCACCAGTGCGGCTAAACCGTCGAAGCCACGGCGCATGTCCGTGACACCGGCGGCGATCCAGATGCGGGCTCCAGCGGGAGGAGAAATCATCGCAATAACTGCTGCAAGATGAGTTGCAGGGTCTGCGGGTCAGGCGTGCCAGTGATGCGCAGCTTACGGGCTGCCCATGCCCGAAGGTTCTGAAGCTAACCAGTATCTTTTTTTCGACTTGGTTGAGACTGTCGGCAGAAATCGGCGTATTCGTGCCGGTGAGCACGAAGAGAATGTCTACACCGTGATTCGTGATGGCTGCGAGATAATCAGCTTTAGGCATGCGTTTGCCACTTTCGTATTTGCCTTCAGCGTTTGCCTCCACACCACCTAATTGACCAAACGCACGTTGCGAAAGACGTAAGCGCTCCCTTTCGCTTCGTAATCGACAGCCAATTCAATCCATATGAATACTCAAACAAGTAAGCTCTATTCGTTAGGGTTGTAAATTGATTCAGCCTGAACCAATTTTAACCAGTATGAATGATTTTGAACCATGTCACGCTTGGAGCAGCGCCGCGTAAAGGGCAAACGTCCGAGCATCATGACGACCACCCAACAAGGTAAATCCGACCAAGAGTTTCATTCTTGAGAGATTGCGTTACCCCCGCCACATCAATTGAAGGCTTCAGCTAGCAGGCGAATATGAAGTCTGCGTTAATTTGAGAAAAGTCGCATTAATTTCAGAAACCTTATTGAACCATTGGCTCATTTGTCACTCTGAGACCACCGCAAAACTGTCGATGTTTCTCGCTCAGTCACGCAAGCGGCTGAACACGTAGTCGTGATCTTTTTGCGGGGTATGGCAGGCAAAGCAGGCGGTCGTCGCCTTGGCACGCACGACGCGATTGGCTGAGTCACCGCTGCCGAAGCCTTCGAACCCCCAGCCCCCCGTCGCACTGAACTGCTTCGCATCCTTGTGCATGACGCCCACAACCTTGCGCGCTCCTTCGGTCACAGCATTGTCGGCCCGCTTCGCGTCCAGCAAATCGAACACGATGACCGCGCCATCCGGAAACTTACCTGATCGGTAACCTTCCATCGCTTGCTTATTGGCATACAGGTGATGGATGCCGCCGAAGGCTTCGTAAAGCGGATGTCCCTGGTCAATGACCATACTCTTGACGTGGTGCCAGTCGCGGTAGCCGGTCGGGTACGGCACTTCCGCATCTGTCGCCAGGACAGGGTTGACGAGGGTTGCCAGTGTCAGTGCAGCGAGTAAGCGCTTCATGGTTGCCTCAGTACTTCAGTCCGCGAGCGCGGCACCGAAGTTGATGTGAATGATTGGTGGTCGATACCAGCGCAGGTGCCGACTTCACGCTAAACCCCTCCGCCTGGGCGATGCGTCCTTGCTGATCACCGAGAAGCGTCACTGCAACCTGATTGCGCGCCGGGTCGAGAGCGCTGGAGTACTGCTGTTCTACAGACACTACATCGGAGAGCTGTTGTAAAAAACAGAGCCTTGCTCATGTCCGACTCCTCTATCGCTGGCTTTAGAGCATCGCCACGATGCATTACTGGAATTAGAGCTTGCTACCTCTATCTCGTCAAATTATGCATCGAGGAACACTGGTGTTGAGGGGACCTGCTGCTCAATGGGTTGCCGACCGATACGTTGCCAGATCACATTCCCACTGAACAGCAGTCGCATCACTTGCACACAATCGCCCTTAGCGTTGGGATCAGGAAGGTGTGTTGGACGGACGGTTATGGGCACACTTCTTGAAACGATTCGTCTGCGGCATGTTGTTTGGCTGACACTCCCCAGTGATTTTTTTGTAAGTCCTTCCCTTCTGGCAGATTCCGTCCGACGGACAGAACATACTTGGAGGGAGTATCAGAGCATTTTCGTAGCACATTTAGAGAGCGAGAGCTTACGGAATTACAACTTGCCCGAGGGTAGATCTACTACCTTGGGGTCGCTCTGCTTTGCCTTTAGAACACGGGTCTCGGCTATCAATACCTCGTTAATCGAGGCGAGGTTGGCAATCTTCACGCGTAGCTCCTCATTCTCTTGGCGGAGCATTCGATTTTTCTCGCGTTCAGCCAAGAGATCCTGGTGTTTCACATCCCGCTGAGCACGACTCGAACGTCCCTGAGCTTCACGGATCGCTTCGGCGATATTTGGGTAGTGATTGTGGATCAGCGCCGTCGAAACACCGGCCTCACGCGCCACCGCGGCGATGGTGACCTTGGATTCTCCGGTGTGCGTCCGACCACGCTGGATGCGCGCGAGCGCGAGTTGCAAATCCCGCTCGCGGGCGTCCGAGGGCTTGCGTTTGATCGTCATACTACGTTCGCCTCCGGGTCGTATCCAAGCTGCATAAGCACGTCACGACAGCGATCCAAATCACGCAATACGCGCTGTCGACCACCGTCACCAATATCGTTGCAATCCAACAACCCCTTCAAGTTGCCATAAAGACGCTGGTAGATACCAACATGGGCACCTCCAATCACGGCGTTGTTGCAGTCGCCGCAGCGCGTTCGCTCCATGGTGTTGCCGACGCAACGATCATCGGCGGCGGTACACCAGGCATGACCATTACTTCGAATCGCGGTGCTCTCAGCAATCGAGGTCACCATCGAGGCGTGGTTCTTGAAGATCGCGAGGTTCGCCGAATCGCGCTGCCAATGCTTGATCGATCGACCGTAGCCGCCAGTCAGTGGTGTGTCCCCCAGCCAAGTACCGACGACCTCGGACTTGATGTCTTCGAGTTCTGACTGGATGTCTTCGTACAGTTCGATATCGAGATGCTGCCCCCAATCTTGATCCATGGCGTAGCCCAAGGTCATGTCCATGGACCAGTGCGCGAAATGCTCACGCAGGTAACGCAGGTCGCCAAACTGGCTATGCGCTGCGTAGTTGGCGAATTTACGGCGAAATTGATGGCTGGCTAAGATCCAGATCAGACCACAGCTCTTCGCGAACGCTTTGAGGCACATGTTCCATGCCGAACCCGAGAGGGTACGAACTTGATTACGCTTCGTGGCAGCCACCCCGAGAAAGAGAGCCTGCTGATGCTTCTGCGCCGTGGCGATTTGCGGATCACTCGAGTTAAGCATTCTTCGCTCGGCGATCTCAGCGTCGATCATCGCCTGGTACGGCTCGGCCCAACGCTCCATTAGGCGCAACACGTGCACAGCAATTTCTGGAATCATCCAGTCGTGCACGCCGGTATCGGTTTTTTCCGATGTGGAGCGCAGCCAGTGGAAGACCGTGCCTTCATCGTCTTCCGTACGGTGGTGCGCGCCAGATTTTACGTTGGCCAACTCATGATTCCGGCAACCGGAGGTGCTGGCCAGAACGATATAGGAGGCAGTTCTCAAATCTTTAATCGCTTGGTTGAATGTCTCAAGCCCGCCTTCCCACCCAAGAGCCGTCAGCTGGCGAACCTTATGCTCCTGAACTGATCTGATCACCTGTCCCTTGCGCGCTACTGCGACGCTATCGAGGGCGTCGCGCAGATCGAGCAGACGCTCACCGCGCTGAACCTGTTCATAGGCCTTCTCGAACAAAGTACAAAACACCTCATCTGGTATCAACGGCGTTTTGCCGGCCTCACTGTTGAGGGAGGCTCTACCGGCCAGGGCTCTCGCCGATGTATCAGGCCAGGGATGTCTTGGGATTGGGTCGTTGGTGTACTGACTGAGTTCATGAAGCGCCTCGACTGACATAAAACGACGTTCAAGGGCCGCCGGAGACAGCGCCTGCCCCCGATTGCGACGCGTCTGTCGGATCTCCTTGCACTCGGCGACGTAATTTGCACAGATCATGGGCGTTACAGCGCCGAAGTGACCGAGCTTAAGCGCGCTTAGATACCGTAGAAAGGGCAATACATTTTCAAAAACATTGCGCAAAGTACTTGCCACGGGACGCTTCTGCCCTGCGCGACCGCGCCGTAGGTAGCGGTACAAGAGGGACTTCATCACCGTTACAAACGCAGCGGGTACTCGATTGAAGTCCAAATTCCTCATGTTGTCCGGTACATTGCTAGTCAACCCTTCGAGCTGCCAAATGTTGTCGCGATAGCGACTGAGGATGACCCAGTGGCCATCAACATGGATGGCGCTGACAATGAGTGCTTCGCGGTCGCCCTCGGGCAACTCACGTATATCCCCTGGTTGTAGTTCGATGCTTGCCCAAGGCAACATGGCCACATTGCTTTTGCTCATGCAAACATCTCCAGACTTTCCACTACATCGGACGACCAAAACGGGTGCGGATCGCGGCGAGCCTGCTCGCGAGCAGCTTCAACGACGGCCGATTTGAAGGTTCCACGCCGCAGCCCTTCAGCCACGATATAGTCGTCAATCAATCGAGGAATATGCGCGTATTCCTGCGCCCAACGCCGCTTGTTCATGCGGGTACGCTCCGCAAACACACGGAAGTAAAAACTAAATAGCCGGTGCAAATCGTCTCCCGTGACCGCGTAATGTTTGCATCGCAGACAGTTGAGGAATGAGAAGCACGCTTCCCCCTCACGTTTTGGTGCATATTGGCCGTTCACCGGATCACCACAGCGCCCCATTGGGGTAGTTTTGTAAGTAGCGCCAATGGTCCGGCTGAGCAGTTCCTGAACCATTATCTCGCCCATAAACTGCCAGTTGCGCCTCGCGTCTGCGCTAGGTGCCAAGTAATTTCGTCCGGCCACCTGTGGTGTGTTACCAAGCGCGATGGCCGTGGTCATCAGGTCACCCGCGAGCAATTCGAATATTCGGTTGGCAAACGTTTTACGTAGTCGAGAGATGTTGATGCGCAGCGGCCGACCATCCGTATCGACGAGTCCATAATCAGTCACCAATTTTTTGGCCGCTAGTTTCAACGCTGAATCCGTCAGGACAATGACCGTGCCGACGCCTGGACCACGGTGCACGCGATACAGCCAAACGCAATCCTTGATGTCGTTCGGAGCCTCCGCACGCAGCGTTTCACTGTGAGCAAGGACACGGCGGATCAGGCGTTCAATGTTGGTTTTGATGGTTGGGGTCGACTCCAGACGACGCTCAGTGGCGCTCTCTGCGCGCAGAGCCACTTTACTGCTGCTGTGTCCGCGACGTTTCCAGAGGACCAAAAAGACACTGTTGTCTTTGGGGTGAGCGCGCAGGCAATCGTGCCCCATCTCCAGCAGCGGCGTGGCGTTACGCCCGGTGTGCAGCGCAACGGTCAACAAGGCATAAGCCAGTAGCTCACCTGTCACAACGGCGTCTTCATTCCAGATTGGCAGGGTCGCCTGTTTTAATGCTGAGGTGAACGCTTGTCGCTGACGTTTCGGTAGTGGCGTTTCCCCCTTACTCTTGCCACTGTTTGGGAACGGGTTTCGCGGAAACGTCGCATCGTCCCCTGTGGTGACCAACGAAATTATCCCTCTGCGGCCCAACGCGTGAAGGACGCACTTCATACCGGTGTAGTGAGTACTCTGGCTAAGCGTGGTAATGCCCAATCCAGCAAGGTAGCCAAGAAAATCGTCAATCAATGCGCGATCGATGGCGTTCAGGGTCAACTCACGGCTGAGCGCGGTTGCACGCAAAATCATGAAGTTAAGGAAGTGGCGTAAACCGCCTTTACAGAAGCTTGCTACGGTACTCGCTTCGACCCCAGTGTCCTGCTGGGCCAGAAAGCGTTCAGTCTGTCGCTGACAGGCATACGTGATTGAATCGATACCCACGCCGTACCAGAAAGCGAAGTCGATGCCTCGGGAACGCGTGGCATTCCTTCCGAAATTGACCTTTGTGTGGACAGGTGGAATCACTTCGGGCAGAACAATGACAGACCCGTTCGCGTCGTGACTATGCTCGACTTGCGGGATATTGAGGTCGGTCTTTAAGAAGACCTTGCGCTTCCCCATTAAACAGCTCCCAAGTCGTCAGACAGTTCATCGTCGTAAGCCAGCACCGCGTTGTCGGCCAGTTCGTTGACCAAGTGCAGGTACACCATCGTCGTCTGGATCGAACTATGACCGAGCTGCCGCTGCACAAACACGAGCGGTTCCAGGCTGCTGCCATTGCGCTGAAGGGCGACCAGAGTATGGGTCGCGTAGGTGTGGCGAAGCATGTGCGTATGAACCTTGATATCCGCACGCTTGCCAATTTCTCGGACAATGCGTTCGATGCGTTTACCATCATCGGCGTAGGGCTCACCGAACTGATTCAAGAACAGCGATTTGTGTTGAGTACGACTCAGTGAAGCCCGCTCACCACGAACCTGCACTACATACCGGTACAGATCCGCGAGAAAGCGTCGACTGATATAGATGTCACGCGGCTTGCTTCCCTTCGTTCGCATTCCGTGACCATCGTGTGGATCAAGGCGAATCCGGATGTTGCGCTCGTGCCTACCGGCTTTGTCCGGATCGAAGACATACGCCAACGGAAAAGAGGCGATTTCCGCTCGCCGCAGGCCAGTCTGAAGTCCAAGTCGAATCATCATTCGGTGATGCGGATTTTCCGCCTTCTCCAGCAACTCCTTAATCTCATCCATGCTGAGGAACTTCGGCAGCACCCGATGCTGACGCGGCATGACGTCGTTCACCATTGCCTTTCCGCCGCTGGCATCGATGTGTGCAAGAAAGCCGGGAGCCCGCTTGATCTTCCGCTCCTCATAACCAAACGGCAGTCTGCTCACCCATTCCTGCTGCTGGGCATACTCATAAAACTTGCAGATATAGTGGAGTCGTTGCCGGGTTGTTGATCGGGCCAACTGACACTCCACCAGGCAGTAGTCCCGGTAACCGGCAACGACACTCTTGGCCTCGCCACGATCTACGTCTCGCCAGTCGAGCTCATGTGCCTGAAGGAAACTGAAAAAGTCGTAAAGAGCACGCCCCGTGCTTGGCCAAGATTTCCGCGACCCAATGGCTCCCCGCAATAGAAAGTGGCGCATGAATTCATTGGCAGGAACGCAACTGTCCATCGTGTCCCAAAGCAAGATCGGAAAGCCTGGATACGGGCGACCGCCAATCACCAAGAGTTCAGTAGCCCACACAAGCTCCATCAACCGCCCCCCCAACCTATGATCTAAACCAATGTAGTGGTCTACTAACCCCGGACACCTTTTTAGGCGAAAATGGTCGCCACACAGAGGTGTTCGATGAGCAGACAACGACGTACTTTCACCCCCGAATTCAAGCGCGAGGCAGCCGGCCTGGTGCTCGACCAGGGCTATAGCCTTACTGAAGCCGCCCGGTCGCTCGACTTGGTTGAATCGGCGCTGCGCCGCTGGGTGAATCAACTCCAGTCAGAACGTGGCGGTGCTACGCCAACGAGCAAGGCGCTGACCCCCGAGCAGCAGAAGATCCAAGAGTTGGAAGCTCGGATCAACCGGCTGGAACGGGAGAAATCGATTTTAAAAAAGGCTACCGCGCTCTTGATGGCCGAGGAACACGAGCGCTCGCGTTGATTGATCAGCTCCGCCGCGAGGAGCCTGTCGAATTACTCTGCTCGGTGTTTGAAGTCACTCGCTCGTGTTACTACGCGCATTGCCATAAACGGCGATCTCCGGACGTTGCGCGACTGGCACTGCGCGTTCGGGTTAACGAGCTATTTACACAGAGCCGTAGTGCCGCAGGTAGTCGAACCATCATGTGCATGATGCGCCGAGAAGGCATTCAGATCGGCCGCTTCAAGGTGCGCAAGTTGATGCGCGAAATGAAGCTGATCAGTAAGCAACCGGGTTCACATGCCTACAAGAAGGCCACAGTAGAGCGCCCTGACATCCCGAACGTGCTGGAGCGCGCATTCGATGTTACGGCACCGAATCAAGTATGGTGCGGCGACATCACGTATGTGTGGGCTCAAGGCCAGTGGCACTATGTGGCGGCAGTTATCGACCTTTTTGCACGTCGCATGGTGGGCTGGGCGTTTTCACCCAAACCGGACAGCGAATTGGTCATCAAGGCGCTGGACATGGCGTACGAGCACCGCGGGCGGCCGCAGAATGTACTGTTTCACAGTGATCAGGGCAGCCAGTATGGCAGCCGAGCTTTTCGTCAGCGGTTGTGGCGTTACCGCTTCAAGCAAAGCATGAGCCGCAGAGGTAATTGCCTGGACAATGCGCCTATGGAGCGTTTGTTCCGCAGCCTGAAAACGGAGTGGGTGCCAAGTGTGGGCTACATGAGTGCTGCGCAGGCACAGCAGGACATCGGCAGGTTTCTGATGCAGCGCTACAACTGGGAGCGACCGCATCAGTTCAACGGTGGGTTACCTCCGGCGATTGCCGAGGAAAAACTTAATCCGGTGTCCGGGATTAGTTGACCACTA
>NZ_BCBJ01000128.1:0-10031 GCF_001320605.1 Pseudomonas sp. NBRC 111133
GAGTTACTCAAAACGACGACCGGGCGCTGTCGTAGCTCGGGTCTAAAAATGCGCTCGCAGCTGCAGTAGAACGAGTTGACGTCCACCAGAGCGAAGATAGGACGGGAGCTGTCAGCGCACATGCTTGGTCAGGTCCCAGGTTACGACCCCAAACACATCAATCGAGCCGTACTGATCAGGGGTTATGGTCTTATAGTCTGGGTGGGCCGATTCCAGCAGCCAACGATCATCGGGGGCCTTAGCCAGCCGTTTAACCAGCGGTTGGTTATCCACGTAGGCCAGAACGATCTGACCGGTTCGCGCCGTGATCGATCGGTCGACGATCAAGACCCCGCCGTCGTAGATTCCTGCATCACGCATGCTTTCGCCCTGGACACGCACAATCCACACATGCGGCGCCCGAATGTTCAGCAACTCATCAAGAGAAATCGGTGGCTCATAGTAATCAGCTGCAGGGCTTGGAAAACCGCCTGCAGCCGTTCCGGCGAGAACCGAAATGAGCTCGCTTGAGTCTCGAAGGGGCTGAATAGATACAACGTTCATGGGGCACCGAGTTCATACTGTTTGCATATACAGTAATGCAGGCAGTACGGCGCGGCTAGAGTCACTGCGACAAAAGGCCTTTCGACAAGGCGTAGATTCGACCCAACGGCGGTCGGATTGATAGGACTCGCAGCTGCTGCAAGTCTCGATACCGCCACGCTAAATCCAAATGCTCACAGGAGAGGCTAGGTATGTGTAGCCATTACGAGGCGCCGACGCCAAACCAACTCGCAGCGGCCTTCGGCATCGAGGACGATCAGCAGGGGAAACTCGACCTATGGCCAGGCTACATCGGCCCGTTTCTACGCAGAGCTGGCGAGGCGGTTGAACAGGATGGCGCACCGCCGCAGCTGGATCTGCTCACTGGGTCGTTCGGCTTAATACCCTGCTGGAGTAAGGACATTAAGATAGCCAGGCGCACCTATAACGCCAGGTCGGAAACCGTGGCGGAGAAACCGTCTTTTCGCAATGCATGGCGGCGTGCTCAGCACTGCATCATTCCCGCTGCTGCGATCTATGAGCCTGACTGGCGATCGGGGCGTGCAGTGCCCACCCGGATCGCCCGGGCTGACGGCGAGGTTATGGGGATAGCAGGGCTTTGGGAGGAATGGCGCGACCCTGAAACGCGTCAGGTGCTTCATTCATACACAATGTTGACGGTTAACGCTGATACGCACGCGTTCATGCGCAACTACCATCGGCCGGATGATGAAAAGCAGACAGAGGTGCCGCTGTAAGCGGCGGGAACTCCTGCAGCCAGCTGGCCCCAAAACTGTATCACCTCACGCTCAAGGAGATCCCGATGGACAACTATCACGTGGTAGCCGAGGGTTCTGGCTGGAAACTGCATCTGCAGGGCGATAGCCGGGCGCTGCTGAACGCCCCAACCAAGGCTCAGCTGCTGGAGCAGCTGCCCGGGTACATGGAGGGTCGTACTGGCTCGGTAAAGATCCATACGGCCACTGGGCAGATCGAGGATGAGCGCACCTATCCGCGCAGTGCTGACCCGCGCCGTAGCAAAGGGTAGGGCGCGGTCAGGCTTCTATCGGTAGTCGCCCTCGGGCCAGTCTGGCGGGGCGCTTTTCTTGCGATACCTCCGCTTGAGGGCGATTGCGCCTAAGAAAGCCAATGCCAGCACACCTGCAGCTACTAAAAACACCCAGTTATCAGTCATCGTCAACATCGTCATCACGTTGCCCCTGTCGTTGCCGACTCGTTTGGTCAGCTCTACTTTCAGCGTGCGGGTGGAGCACGGGGTGGCGCAACTGATTTTCCATGACCTTTGGGCTTGTAGTTCTGCGAGGCGTCCACGGCCGCACTAGACTTGAACTCCGCCCTTCAAGATCGAGGATGCTGCCATGACCATGATCGATGCCGACAAGCTGAAACCTGCCTTGGAGGCTTGGCAAATCGCCGCTGCATTTGTGGTCCTGTCTTCGCAATCGGCCGACGCCGCATTCCTCCGCGGCGAGCATAAGGACGCCGACCAGATGGCCGAGCGCACCCAGCAGGCCCTGCGCACCCTTGAAGAAAAGGCCCACAACCTGGCGAAGCTAGTGGAGGCGCTGATCTACCAGGCGGAGCATCCCACCGGTTGACCCAGGGCCGGCGCCGACCAGCAAATTTTCCGTGAACACTGCGAAATCATTGGTGATAGGCTTCCTAGGAGGCCTATTGCCGACTCTCTAAGGATCGATCCCGGTCCGCGTTCAATCCCAACAGAGAGTCCTGCCATGAATCCCCGTCGTGCTGCATCCCTTCGCCCTGGACAGTTCAAACATTTGGTACGAGTAGCGTCCGTATCTGGCCGTATGCCAGAGCGTGACGTGTTGCTGGTCTGGATCACCCACACCACAGGCGTGAGGGTCACCGAGCTGGCCCAGTTGGAGGTCGCCGACGTGCTCTTTCCAAGCGGGGCTGTCCGGCCCGAACTGTACTTGCGACCCTCGATCACGAAGGGCTGCCGTGCGCGCAATGTGTACCTGACGCATCCCCGGTGCCTGGCCGCTCTGGAGCAGTGGCTTGCGCTGCGCCAAAGGCGCCGCTGGGGGCTTTCGGGTGCCGCCGAATATCGAGGGTTACGCCCTGATTCGAAACTGATTCTGACCCACAAGGGCCAGGCATTTGAAATGGCGTTCAAACATCGGATGTTGGAAGGCGGGCCGGAGGTGTACCGGGCCTGTGACGCGCTGCAACAGACGTTCAGCCGCATCTACCGGCAAGCGGGTATCAAGCATGGTTCATCGCACAGCGGTCGGCGCACGCTGGCCGCGACGGTGCTGGCTGCGACTGGCGATGTGGACATTGTTCAAACGATTCTCGGGCATGCCCAGCTCGACCACAGCAAGCCTTACCTGGCGATAAATGCGGACACCATACGGCGAGCCTTTGAAGTGGCTTTGTAGATACTATGTTTCTACATTGGTGCTTGCGCATAGAGTGGCAAGTATCTACAATGGCTATACGTTACGGAGGTGCTTATGGAAGTCAAAGTTCAGCAGTGGGGCAACAGTGCGGCGATTCGTCTGCCGGCTACCGTGCTCAAGCTCATGAAGTTGGTCAGCGGCGACGTTCTGAAATTGGATGTGTCTGCTGAGGTTATGACGCTCAAGCCGGCGAAAGCCAAGCCGCATTATCAGTTGGCGGACCTGATGCAGCAGTGCGACTTGTCCGCGCCGGAGCCGGCAGAGCTTGCGGGTTGGAATGCCATGAAGCCGGTAGGTCGTGAAGCGTGAAGCGAGCCAAATTCAACCGTGGCGACATTGTGCGAGTGAACCTGAACCCCACCGAGGGGCGAGAGCAGCAGGGCGATTTTCGCCCAGCGTTGGTACTGACTCCAGCGGCCTACAACGCCACCGGGCTGGCAGTGATCGCACCGATCACCCAAGGAGGCGACTTCGCCCGGTACGCCGGTTTCGCCGTGACCTTGAGCGGAAGCGGCACCGAAACTCAAGGTGTGGTGCTGTGCAACCAGATTCGCACGGTTGACCTTGAGGCTCGCGGCGCCAAGCGCGTGGAGGCGGTGCCCGAGGTCGTAATGGACGAAGTGCTGGCCCGTGTGCAGGCACTGTTTGAGTAAAGGAAAACCGGATGAACGACGGAAGTTTAGGATTGGTAGCTGGTTTAGCCCTCGCGGCAAGTGCTACCGCAGGTTTGCTTGGGAATCAGACCGTTGCAGCCGTTTTAGCTGTGATTGGCATCGCTTTCGCGGTTGCCCTTGGGTTGTCCAAGCGCGCTAAGAACAAGGCTCAGCCAAAGAGCCAGTAAATCGAGGAAAACGGCACCGCCCAAGCCCAGCCATCGAGCTGGGCAGCCACGTTGAACCGGCACATTAACAACCCAAAAGGAGTCGCTATGAACACGGACCTGATCGTCAAACGGATTTTGCTCACACCCGTGGCAGCAGGCTTTGGGTGGCTCGTTGCCACCATGCTTCTCATAGGGCTAAAACTGGCCTTCCCCACGTTTTCAACCACATGGATTGAGCGCGCAGGCCCTATCGGCGCCATTGTAGGCATCGTCATTTTCTACGCGATGACCTGGAAGGAAGGTCGCTCGGCCAAATAGGCCCATGCCGAGAATAAACCCCATTAACTCTACGGAGTTCGACGATGAAGGCTGCGAAATCGGCATGGCAAAAACAGGTTGGCGGCGCGCTCATAGCGTTGCAGCGACAGCGATTGCATCTGGAACATAAATTAGGCTTTTGGAGTTTGCCCGTCTACGCCTGGATTCGGCGCGTTTTAGGCAAGCCACCTATTTCCAAGGAGGTCTCGCCGCAGATCGAGAAGATTGAGCATCGCATGTGGCTCATTTCATCCCGCTACAGGTAGGAAAACGACCAGGTACGCCCAAGCCCAGCCCCGCGCTGGGCCGAGGCTGTAGAGGGATGACCGTTTTCCGGCGTCCACCAATCAAAGGAATGACTACACCCATGAGCACAACCATCACCCTCAAAACCCAGCAAGTGCAGGCCGTTAATCAGGCCCTGCGCCGGTTGATCGATGCGCTGCGCAGTACCCCAGTGGCAATCCTTGCCCAAGAGCGCGCCGAAGTGGAGGGGCGCTTGCGCACCCTAGCGGCGCTCGGCCTGATCGATGCCGAAGAAGAGCAGGAGTTGTATTCCCTGGCCGAGGCTGCGCGCCAAGCGGCCGAGGAAGCCTGAACCCCATCAACTTCACGGAAGCCGCCGCCGATCACTTGCCCGCCATGTGCGGGCCTTGTCGGTAGGAGCAGGCCGCTTTGGCCAACTGGATCGAGCAGGAAAAAGATATGTCACGTTCGGTAGGTGCGGTCGACTTCGAGGATGGCCGCAGGTTGTACTTGATCTACGATGGAACCGTTGGTGTCGCTTGGCGCCCACTTTTTGAAACCAGCGATGCGGCTTGGGATTGGTACTGCGCTGAAAGCGTTGAGTTTGCAGAGCCGGTAGGTGCAGCCAGTACAGAGCTTCCAGTCGTGTTGACTATTGATCTTCATTACGACGACCAGGAGCGTTGGAAGTTCGCAAGTCGGGCATCTGCGGATGCAATGTGGCTCACCGGTCCGGCCAGCTCAGACGAAGCAGCGGACGAAAGAAGTAAGCACTTCGATGAGCCTTTCGGCGGTTACTTTTCTGACGATGAAAAACCAGTGAACTGATCGAGGAAAACGGCACCGCCCAAGCCCAGCCATGCGCTGGGCCGAGGCAGTAGAACCCACCCCCTTTAGATCGCAAGGAACCCCACACATGACCCAAGCCCCCGCCGTTGCCGCCGAGTCCAAGCTGGAAACGAGCAGCGTCCGCTTTCATATCGAGACGATTCGCCAGTCGCTGAGTAGCCAGGAGGCCGCCTTGCGCTTTGAGTACGTGCGTGGCTACCTCGACGCGCTGTATGGGCAGTGCAAGTTCGATGAGCAGGAGCGCGACAGCCTGCTGGCTGAGGCAAAAGCCGTGAAAGAGGCGTGGCCGCAGAAGGTGCAGTCCGCACCGACCAACTGAACCCCCAACTGTCTAGGAAAGCACTTATGCCCCGCACCATCGAGAGTATCGTCGAGAACCACAGGGTAGCAGCAGAGCGCCGTGCCGCTGGCAAGCCTGTGTGGGATCGCAAAATCGACATCAAGGCGATTCTGCATGAAGATCAGTCGAACACCTCCAACGAGCATGCGGCGCAGGTGGCCAATCACATTGGCGCGCTGATCCGCAGCCGAGTTCCCGCTGACTGGCTGGATTGGGAGTCTACCGACCTGGACGAAGATTTGGCCCATATCGTTGAGGGCATGGAAGCACTGAAGCCAGACAGCTATGACGGCGAAGAGGACTTTACACCGCTAACAGACCTCAACAGCATGCTGGACCAGCTCTACGACTGGGCTGACGGTAAGCGCGTTTGGCTCGGCCGCTGATCAAGGAAATCGTGACCATGACGACTATCAGTACCGATGCGTTTGAAATCGAATTGCGCCAGGCTCAGATGGCACGCAAGGCGTGGGCGGTGACCCGTCAGGCCTTGGCGGATTACCAGTCTGGTGCAGCTCCGGCCGGCAACCTGCAAGAAATCCTGGAGAACATCGACAAGGCTTACGACAAGTACCTGAACGCCTGCACTGTCCTGGGCGAGAAGGTGCTGGGAGCTTCGCCCGACATGCCGAAGCCAGAACTGACGATCATGACCCTGTAGGAAAACGGCACCGCCCAAGCCCAGCCATTCGCTGGGCCGAGGCAGTAGAGGATGCTGTAGAACAGCCATCGAAGGCCTGGAAGAAGCCCAGGCGTGACCAGCGCCGTTACCAGGGAAAATCATCAAGCGCAGATAACGCGCCACGTCCTGAGTTCGAATAGGTGAAAGGTTTCTATGAAGTTTTGGATTGCAACCTGTAGCACGTGTGGCAACGTCAAGCTGGCTCAGTGGACAACGCCCACGAGTTGTAGACGTCAGGTCGAAGCAGATAAAGGCCTTGGTAATTTTTGCAACAAGGCGCTTACGGATGTATTTGAAGACATCTCGCCAGCGCTAAGGGTTCGACTCAGCCTGAATCGCTGCCCCGAGTTCGATACCCAACACTCACATATCGATTTTTACATAGACCCTGAAACCAATCGCTACGTCATTACCTCACTGCCCTTCGTAGCGTATCCTCCAGCCGTTATCGAACCTGAACATTCATTGCATCAAGCCTTTTATCGAGCTAAGAATGAACAAGCCGCCTCGCGTTGGCTAGCCAAATACGGTGAAGCTATCCCACCCCCTGCAAACCTGGACTACGGCGTGGCAGAGACGATGCTGGTTAGCACACTAGGTTACCCTGGCCCAACGCCTCTCACACCAGCAGAAAATGAGGTTCTTCAAGCTAGCGCTGCTCTCGGCGATGTTACGCTTGATATTGTCTTTCTGATAATTGAAGTTCTAGGCTGGCGACCTGGCAGGCCAGTCCCTGAAGACGATCCTGGCTGGATCGCAATATGGGCTGAGGAAGAGATGGTGCTGGGCTCTATGACCATGGCCAGGGACATTCTTGGGATGCCCGACTTTGGGGATTACTGGAAACCGTCTGCAGTCTCAGAGTTCTACGCTAAAGAGAGAGTTCAATGGGATATCTGAACCTGTAAGGAGATAGGAAACCGCGCCCAGGTACGCCCAAGCCCAGCCCATGCTGGGCAGCGGCAGTAGCGCCGACTTCTATTAAAACGTAAATATTTAGGAGGGAAATATAATAAAAACAGAGGATTAGCGTACTTTTTTGCGAAAAGTAGGATTGTAGTCTAGGGTTTATTATAGTTTACCTTAGGAGTGTGTAAACAATGAACCCTTACAGAATCAAACTCGTGCGGTTCGACGGTGGTGAGCGCTTTCCAGTGCTTTGCCTTCAGCAAGACGGCATGCCCGTGCACAGCGCTAACCTTTGGGTACTGACAGAGTTACGAACGGCGAATTTGTCGACGAGCACACTCCAACAGGCGCTTCGGTCGTTGATGGTGCTGTTCATTGTTTTTGATGAACTAAAGATAGATTTGTCCGCCCGTTTGCGCGACGGCCAGTTTTTAACGGTTGGAGACATAGAAGCTATCGTTGGGGCGTGTAAATTACCAATTACAGCGGGCGACAGAAAAAAAATTGGAAATGGAAAGTTTGTATCGCCATGGTCTACCAGTGGCTTTAGTACGCCAAAAATTCATCCTGGTACTATTGCTATACGGCTTTTATACATTGCCCGTTACCTTGACTGGATTGCGACCGACCACTTACTAAAAACAGGCGCAGGAAACCCACATTTTTCAGGGGTGGAAAAACTCCGTGAACTGGTTTCTACAGCCATAAAGGCTCGCATTCCTTCAGTGCAGCGCTTATCCAATGTTACGCCTCGTGAGGGCCTAACTGAACAAATGGTATCGCTACTGCAACAGGTGGTTGCTCCAGAGTTTGAGCATAATCCGTGGTCTCATGAATTTGTTCGGCAGCGAAACTACTTAATGATTCGCTGGCTATTGTCCTTGGGAGTCAGGAGAGGTGAGTTGCTTGGTGTCAAAATCTCGGATATTAACTTTCAGACCAATGAAGTTTTAATTGCCAGGAGGGCAGACGATCCGGCGGATCCACGGTTGAGACAGCCGAATGCCAAAACAAGCGGTCGATTATTAGCGCTCGACGCAGAGTTGGTAGCGCTCACGCGAGCGTATGTAATGTCCATTCGTCGAAATGTTACAGGCTCGCGTAAGCATGAATATCTTTGGGTAGCCGGTGGCTCAGGAAAACCACTGAGTCTTGCGGCGCTAAATAAAGTATTTATCACTTTACGGCAACACTGTCCGGAACTACCAGAAAACATCTGCCCTCATCTCCTTCGCCATACCTGGAACGATATTTTTTCGGAAGCGATTGATAGAAGTGATGTGTCGCCGACCATGGAGCAAAAACTGCGGTCACGATTGATGGGGTGGTCCGAAACATCCGGAATGGCGATTGTGTATAACCAGCGTCATATCAAGAAAAAAGCCACCGCTGTGTCCTTGCAAATGCAAAAACAATTGCGTGTGGAGGCTCCTTCCGATGATTAAAAAACCAGGGGAAAACTACGTAATCGATGGAATTGATTTCTGTCCTTCACTTCCGTCGGTAATTCGTAGCAAAAGCGGTATCGCGTTTGATCCTAACCGGCCTGCTTGGTCGTACCGGGACGGTGTGTATTCGGTTTACATGGATTTTTCTGGGCTACATTTTTCTGCTGTGCTCATGGCTTCATTCCATCTTACGTTGATTTGGTTCGTTGAAAATAGGGCGCCAAGTACTGTGATGGGTCGCTTTGCGGCTTTAAAAGCATTTGCCTTGCGATTGCAAGAGGGGCGCGTTGAACCGTTGGAAACTATCTGCGGAAATGACGTATTGATACATTGCGATGCCAATGACTTTCAAACACGCGATCTCTTTGCGTTTTTACGCCGATGGCATGCCATGAGCTTGCCGGGTATTCAGGATGATGTGGTGTACGTCCTGGACAGGAAAAAGCTCCGGAAGCGAGAAACCGGAATCGCTGTATTGACGTGGGATCCCGAGTTGGGTCCATTTACTCCAATTGAGCAAGTGGGTATTCAAGATGCCCTGAATGAAGCTTACGGCGCAGGGCGTTTGAGTGAGGACATATACCTGCTGGCATGGTTGTTTATTGCGTTGGGTTCCCGCCCTGTTCAGTTGGCAGCCTTAAAGGTTTGTGATGTTGTGCGCTCGGTGGCTGCGGATGGAACAGAGTCTTTTCTTTTGCTTGTTCCGCGTGCGAAGCAACAAAACGCATTGCTCCGCCAGGAACTCAAGCCGCGAGCGCTGGTGAATCAAATTGGTCGACCGTTGTTTGATTATGCCCGACGCGTCAGTGAGCGCTTTATTGGAGCGTTTCCAGACCCCCAGCAGGCGCCCCTGTTTCCTTTACCCCGGCAGTCACAGTATTTGGCGGACGGGCCAGGATGGGCCAGATACCACCGTACCAGCGAGAATTTACGGAAATTGTTGGTGACCGCGTTGGACAAGCTATCCGTCCGCTCTGAGCGCACGGGGGAAATAGTTAACATCTGTGCCTTGCGCTTTCGGCGTACGTTAGGGACGAATCTTGCGCGTGAAGGGCACGGGGTTTTGGTCATTGCGGACTTGCTTGATCATTCGCGAACTGACTCTGCGGCTGTCTATGTAGCTGCGACACCAGAGCTTGCGATGCGGATTGAAAAGGCGACTGCGCTGTACATGGCGCCTCTGGCTCAAGCTTTTAAAGGTCAACTGATAGCTCATGAGGACAATGCCGTTCGTGGAGCAGACCGCTCCAGCCGAATTATCGATTTGCGTATCGATCAAAGCGCACGGCCAATGGGGTCATGTGGCAGCTTCAGTTTCTGCGGATTATTTGCCCCCGTGGCCTGTTACACCTGTCAGTGTTTTCAACCTTGGTTGGACGGGCCGCATGAGGCGGTCCTGGATTTCTTGCTAGCGGATGCTAAACGCTATCCGGACGGTCGTATCGCG
>NZ_BCBJ01000129.1:0-20100 GCF_001320605.1 Pseudomonas sp. NBRC 111133
TCGAACGCTGCTCGCAGTGGCAGAAGTGGTCCAATTATGTCGCAGCAGAAAGGAGCAGGCTCATGGACGATAGGGTAATCCTGTTTAAGCCCCGAGCAGAGCAGGCGGCTGAGGACAATCTCAGGGACTTCGTTACCCTCGCCAGAGAGTCTCTGACGGCTTTTGGCAGTGAGTTGGTCTTTGAGGCGGACAGTTGGGATGTCACCAATTTTGTTCGATTGAAACGACGTAATTCTTGTTCAAGCATGCGATTTCATGGATTCCCCAGTGGACGAGGGCAAAAGGATTCCTGTTGCTTGCCTCAGCCTTACAAAGACTTTGCCAAAGCCTACTGCCGTTATGATTATTCGTTGTGCGCGTATACAACCGTCAGTTCACGATTGGCCGCGCTCCGCTCCCTCGCTGTAGCTCTGGAAGAAACGGAGAGTTGTGTCACACCTATTAAGGCAAGTCTGGGGCATTTTAATCGTGCGTGCGCGATACTAAACGAACGCTACCAAGCCTCTGCCGCATTTTTTGCCGGGGCAGAACTCAAACGCATTTCGCAGTTCCTGGTGGAGCATCAACTCTGTACGCTGCCTCTTCAATGGCAAAATCCACTTCGGGCACCAGCGAACTTTGTGCGCAGTGTTGGCCCAGAGTTTGATGCGTCGCGCCGGGCCCGTCTGCCCTCGTCAGCTTCGTTAGAAGCGATTGCCGAAATTTTCAGAACCGCCGAGAAGCCAGGCGATATTTTTACCTCCAGTGTCTGTGCGTTGCTTGCGTCGGCGCCGAGCCGCATTAATGAGGTGATGTCCATTTCAAACCAGTGTGAAGTCGAGGAGTTCGATCCAAAAGCAAATCAACAACTGTATGGATTGCGCTGGCGGCCTTCAAAGGGTGGTAAGGCACAAGTCAAATGGGTGGTGCAATCCATGGCCAGTGTTGCCCGCGAGGCGGTGAGTAAGCTCAGGACCATTTCCACGCCAGCGCGGGAAGTGGCACGGTGGTATGAGCAGCACCCTGATGCGATGTATTTGCCAACGGAGCTGGAGGCGTTACGGGGGCGGTCGTTAATTAGTTCAGAACAGGTGGGCGCGATTGTTTTTCTCGCCCCACCCCCCAATGGCAATCAAACCGCGCAAGGGGCGGGGTGGTGCAGAAAGCAGGGGATTTTTGAACATATTCCATATGACCCACAGCAGAGACATGCTCCGAGGTTTTTGTTCGCGGACGTTGAGCGAGTAATCCTTTCGATGCTGCCAGCTAACTTCCCGCTGGCAGATCAGAAGAACAACCTGAAGTACAGTGAAGCGCTTTGCTTGACACGGCTGAATGAGCTAACCGAGTTGTGGGGAACGTACCGTGGGGTAATCGTCTTGCCAGACACCGCTTATACTCAGAAGCAACTAGGTAGTACTCGAACTTTTCTCAATATTTTCGAACGGTTCGGTTATCGTGAGTTAGATGGCAGTCCAATGAGTATCACGACGCATCAATTTCGCCATTTTTTAAATACCGTGGCACAGATGGGCGGATTATCGCAACTCGACATCGCCAAATGGAGCGGTCGCGCCAAACTCGGACAAAACAAGTGCTATGACCATCAGTCCGATAGGGATGTGTTGGCGCTCGCGAGGTCCGCTTTGGGTGACCCGGAAAAGTCGGCAGGTCATGTGGCAGGTATCCCTCCAAGTAGTTTGATCTCGCGGGATCAGTTTGCGACGCTGAAGATCATGACCGCCCATACAACGGATTTGGGGTATTGCCTGCACGATTTTTCCATGTTGCCTTGCCAACTCCATCGAGATTGCCCCAATTGTGATGAGCATGTATGCATCAAAGGTGATGTGGTCCGAGAGCAGGCTATACGCCAGTATCGTCAGGAAACCCAGGCCCTCCTCGCAAAAGCGTTAGAAGCGCTGGGCGAGGAGGAGTTTGGTGCCAACCGTTGGGTCGAGCACCAGACACTGACCCTTAAACGACTGGATGAACTGTGTGCCATTTTTGAGGACTCTTCCGTTGCCGCAAATGCAATTATCCAGCCGCGTGGGATCGTCCCAGCGTCAAGGCTGGAACAGTTGCTGACCCACCATAAAATATTGAACAAGCGTAATTTGCCGGGACCAGACACTGAAGATCCAGATGTGCCATGCATAGAGGCTGAGGACCTGTAATGTCTCGTTCGAGAAATCTAACCCCAGATGCTATAGAGCAGATCGTGTCGATCCTGGATGGTTGGTCTGGAAAACTGACGTGGGACCTGCTGATCTTAAGCGTCGCTCGCCGTTTACGAGGAACCTACACGCGCCAGACTCTGCATAAACATGAGCGGATTCGGCGTGCGTTCATACTGCGTAAGCAAACACTCTCAACCACAGTAGGAGTGAAGAAGGCCAGCAGTCCTGAATTACAAGTTGCAAACGAGCGAATTGCTCGTTTGGAAGCGGAGAATCAACGTCTGCGGATGGAGAATGATCGATTGCTCGAGCAGTTTGTACGCTGGGCTTATAACGCTTACATTCGGGGCTTGGATGAACAGTTTCTTTCCCGCCCTCTGCCCATCATCAATCGACAGCAGACACCCTAGGGTCTGTTGCCGTTTCATCTCAAGCCATTGATCTATAAGAGCAAACTCGTATCGTTAAAGCTCTCACACGACAGATTCTCACTCAAACCCGCGCATTGAAGATTAGTTGGGCTTTTGAAAGCTGCCACTGCACGGCTGGGAGTACAGGCCCAGCCGTGAGGAAACGCTCGACAATGCCGGGCGTTTGTTCTTCAGGTCCGTACTCAGAAGCGGTAGTTGGTGCTCAGCTCCAGCGTCCGTGGTGCGCCGGGTGTGATCAGATCCACCGAGCCATGCGCCGAAGCGTAATAGTCCTTGTCGAAGACATTGCGCAGACGCAGGGCCATGTCCCATTTCGGCTGGTTGTAGAGCAACGCTGCGTCCACGGTGGTGTAGGCCGGCATGACCACTTGGTTATCCAAGGCGGTGTAACGGTCATCGACATAGTTCGCCCCCATGCCTACACGCCACTCCTGTGTCAAAGAACGTACCAACCACAAATTGGCACTGTGGCGCGGGGTCAAGGTCGGAGTCTGGCCTTCGTTGGCGATACCGTTGGTACGGCTGTTGGACTTGGTGATCTCGGCATCCAGATAGGCGTAACCGGCATATACCTGCCATTTTTCGCTCAACTGCCCACTGGCGGTCAGTTCGAGACCATCAGTACGCTGCTCTCCCGCAAGCACCAGTTTGGTCGGGTTCGCCGGATCGGTGGTTTTCATGTTGGTGCGTTCCAGCCGGAACAGCGCCGCCGTCAACGCCAGGCGATTGTCGAGCAGGTCCCATTTGCCGCCGATCTCGAAGTTGGTGGTTTCCTCCGGCTCAAGGTCCTGGTTCGTCGTGCTCAGAGCGAACATTTCGGCAGAGGGCTGGTAGGAACGGCTCACCGAGACGTAATAGGACTGCACATGATCAGGCTGGTAGACCAGACCGACTCGCGGACTCCAGGTAGTGTCGGTGCGGGAGAGTTCCTTGTTCGTCAGGTCATCGGCGTATTCCTGGTCAAACACGTCATAACGCACTCCCAGCAGAGCTTTCCACTGCGGCGCCAGTTCGATCAGGTCCTGCACGTAGAACCCGGCAGTGTCCTGAGTATTGGTGCCCTTGGCGGTTTGCCGGTTGGCCTGGAACGGCACGTCGACCAAAGCATCGCGGTACACCGGCACCCTTGCCACGTTGGGTTGGCTGAACACGGACTGGTCCTTCACCTGGCGCCCCAGCTCCACACCATAGAGCAGGTTATGGTTCATCCCGGCGAGCACGGCGCGCTGCTTGAGTTCGGTCTGGTTGAACCAACCGTCTTCCTTGCGCTGCACGTTGCCGCGGTTGAGTTTTACCAGCAATTCGCCGTTGGCGGCGGTAACGAAACGCGTTGGACTGGAGTCCGCGAGCGTATTGTTGCGATCCAGGTCGTAGTGGTAGTAGCGGCTGGTGTTGCTCAGGGTGAAGTCGTCATTGATGCTGTAATCGACGCCGGCCGTGAACGAGAACACTTCGCTGCGGGTGTAATCGTCATCTGGATCAGCGGAACCGAAACGCTTATCGCGGTCCACATCGACTGGACGGTCGCCTCGTGCTGGGATACCGAAGTCGATCAGGCGCTTGTCATACAGATAGGTAGCGCCCAGGTTCAGTTCCAGATCGTCGGAGAGCTTGAAGTAGGCCGAAGGCGCGATGGCCTTGCGGTCGATGTAGCCGTCATCCCGGAAGGTGTCGCTGTTCTCCAGCGCCCCTGTCACACGAAAGGCTTTATCGCCCTGTTGCTGATCGGCCCAACCGGCATCGAACTGAGTGCGCTTTTTGCCCTCGCTGTCGACACTGACACCGACCTCCTGCTTGGGCGTGAAGTTGGGCTTCTTGCTGATGCTGTTGATCAGACCGCCCGAAGAGCCTCGGCCATAGAGCACTGCGGCCGGCCCCTTGATCACTTCCACCCGCTCGACGTTGGACAGATCACGGAAGTACAGCGCATCGTCACGAATGCCGTCGACGTACATGTCGCCAATGGCGCTGAAACCACGGATGGTGACTTGATCGCGCTGGCCATCGCCATTGGACAGGCCGATACCGGGGACATTCTTCAGCACGTCTTCCATCGACTGAGCCCCCTGATCCTTGATAACGCTCTGGGGAATTACGTTGACGGTTTGCGGGATATCTCGTAGAGGGGCATCGATCTTCAGCGCGCTCCTGCTCTCGGTCGACATGTAGCTCTGCTCGCTGTACTCACTGTTCACAGCGGTTGCCGGTAGGGTTAGAGCAGACTCCGTTTCTGCCTGTAAATCAGGTACAACCAGAACGCCCAGCAACGACAGAGAGACTGGGTAAATGCGCGATCGAGCCACCATGAACACCTTTTGTATGAATTATCGCGCAGATGATAACAGTTATCTTTTGTAAGTAAATACATATCATTCTGATTCAAGCCATTGGCACGACTCGGAACGACCGTCTCAACTTAATAGGTGGCCGACAGGAGCGCTCCCTCCAACTTGCTTGGTTGAAGGACTGCAATCATCCCATCTGGACGAGCCCTCTGAAAGACAGGACACCGTTTCCCCCCCCCCCTTAACATAAGGGATAGGCAAACTGTAGTGGTCCGAAGAGTTTGAAGGACACATCGGACAAGCAGCCACAGATACGGGAAGGGCAGCACAGAGGCTGACAATAGCGTGGAATCAGCCCTCGATAAAAACCTTCAACGGCGGTTCGTGCATCAGGAAGTTCTGGTGCGAGATGTTCCAGGCATAGGCGCCCGCGAGAGTGAATACTAGCAGGTCACCAATCGTTAGCTGCGCCACTGGTTGTTGTCTGGCAAGGACGTCTTTTGGTGTACACAACTGGCCCACCAGCGTCACGGACTGATCACTGATTTGTGCCGGCTGCGAGCCTCGTAGTACCGTGAACGGATGATTGTGGCCTTGAGCCGCAGGCGTGCGAAAGTGATGGGTACCGCCACGTCCGATGGCAAAAAACTCGCCGTGACTGCTTTTGATGTCCAGCACCTGCATGACGTAGTAACCACAGGCAGCGCTGATGAAGCGGCCGATCTCGAAACGTATGCGGGTCGCGCCCATGTCGTATTCATTGATCAACCCCTGCAGGCCCTGACAAAACCGTGGCCAGTCGAATGACCTGGCCGCGTCCTGATAGTTGATGCCCATCCCTCCGCCGACATTCAGTAGCGGCAGTTGCAGGTCGTGGTCGGCGCACAGCTGGCGGAAGGTCAGGAAGTAGCTGCGAATCAATTCAAGGTGCGCGTCGACATCCAGCTGGTGCGACAACAGATGAAAATGCAGTCCCTTGAGCTCTAGGGACGGCTCTTCGCGCAGCAATTGCAGGGCGCTTGCAAGGCCTTCTTCATCCAGACCGAACGGCGTGGGTTTGCCACCCATGACCAATCGGCTCTGCGGTGTCTGGGCCAGCTTCAGATTCAGCCGCAGCATCACCGGAGCCCGCACACCGCGTTCGCGGGCGATGCGCGCCAGACTGCGCAGTTCGGTCACGCTCTCCACGTGAAACGCCGAAATCCGGTACTGCAGGGCGATATCCAGTTCGCGATCGAGTTTGCCAGGGCCACCAAAGATCAGCGGCTGGTCGGGGCACTGTTCATGCAGCCACGTCAGCTCGCCGCCGGAGGCCGCCTCGAATCCGTCTACCCACGGCGCCAGGGTTTTCAGCACCAGGGCTTCCGGGTTGGCCTTGGCGGCGTAGAACAATTCGCAGTTTTCGGGCAGTACCTGACGCATTGCCTTTACGTGCCGTTCAAGGGCAGGCAGGTCGTAGACGTAGGCGCACAATGGCGCGTCGTGTTCAGTCTTGAGCTGCTCGATGCGTTGGGTGACGGAGGCAGGAAGGCTCATGCGTGTTTCCTCTTTTCAGTCATCGTCAGCGGGCTGGGCAGTAACGTGTAATCGGCCTCGCGGTCGGCGCGCATCATCAGGCGCGTCATGAAATTTTCCTTGCTTGGGAAGGGCGCGCCGGCGCACAACTCACGCAGTTCTGTCGGATGGCCCAGACGCGTGGATTGCGCGTGCAGCAGGTCGCCGATTCGGTCCCACAATTGTTGTTCCAGCATGCCGCTGCCGTTGGCCAGATGGAAGATTGCTTCGCCGAGATTGTTCACCAGTGCGCAGTAGCCCACTCGTTGCCAGGCCTTTTGCGCGCTGTAGTACACCGAGCTGCGGGTGCGTTCATCCAGCGCACTCAGGCGTTCAGCGGGCCAGATTTCAGGGACCAGCTTGGTACCTTCCAGATCGCGAATCCAGACCTGACTGGGCAGGCCGTTTTCAGCGAAGCCGATGACCGTGTTCTGCAAATGCGGCTCCAGCGCCACGCCCTGACGGAATAGGCAATACAGCACACCGCCGAGCATCTGACCGGCATAGGCATCGAGCCAGTTCAACGTGGCTTGCTCAATGGTCAAGCCGGTGTTGTCGGCGTAGCGCTGTACCTGTGGGCGGCAGACACTGCGACCTTGTTGATCCCAGGTAAACAGCGCCATTGCCACTTGCGGCTGATAACGCTCGCGTTCGGCGACGGAAAGGTTTTCCCGGTAAACGATACCGAAACATTCGGTGACTTCGCGGGCCTCCTCCAGCGTACCCAGGGCGCTGAGGTCCAGGCTGGTGGCGCAGGGTTCGGGCATCAACATGAAGCCCGGTTGTTGCGTCGCCAACTCGCTCATGATGGGGCCGAGCAGGTGAGTGAGGGCGACGGCGCTGTCGAGTTCATACCAAGCGTTCTTGCGCACGCAGTTGGTCAGGCGCACGTGCATCGAGAACTTCATGAAGTAGGCCATCTGCGGATGGTAGAGCGTGCGCACAGACGACGTCGGGTACATGGCCTGACCCAGGGGGCCGAGGTAGGTGATCAAACCCTGTTGTTGCGCCCGTTGCACCAGCGGGTCAGCAAGCACGCGGGCGACTTCCCAAGGGTGGCACGGATAGGCGCCCTCACGCCCCGACAGTTGGCGTAGCGTGCTGCGCGGATCCTCGCCCTGATGACGAATCAGCGTCGGATCAACCTTGAACCAGTGCAACTGAAAGCGCGCCCCAACTTCCGGCGAGCAGGTCAGCAAATCGTCATGGGAGATGCCCTCGCGACTTTTCGGTGTCGGATGCAGGGCATGGCCCCACAGCTGATGTTGCTCGGACGCCAGCAGGCTGTCGGCTGCTTGGTTGGCCGGGCGTGAATGCCGCAGAAAGGTACGGGTGATCTGCAGGCTGTTACCGATCTGTTGCAGCATCTCGCCGACGCGGTCGGCTCCACTCAGCGGGGTACAGAGCAGGCGCGCCAGTTCGTGGGCGTCCAACGGTCGCCAGCTCTGGTTATTGCCTTTGAAGTAGGGGGCGCTGATGTAGTGGCAGCGGCCCAGAAGACTGGCGCGGTCGATGCGTACGATCAACCGGCCACTGGGCAGGCGAATGCTGATGCAACGACTGTTGGCTTGGCGCAGGCTCATCGGCAAATCCTGTGCTTGATCGTTCAGGTTCACTTCGTTGCGGGGCAATGCGTATTCGCGCAAATAGCAATTGAGCAGGCACTCGATGGCATGTCGTTGGGCTTCGCCATCGAGGGCATGGTCATGCTGGGATACGGTGTTCAGCGATGCGGTATTCAGAGCGAAAGTCATGCCGGAATCTCCCGGGAAGTCATCAATAGAGGGCGGGCGAGCACCATGGCCGCTATGGCCGCCAGGCACGCAACGAGAAAGGGGGACGCGATGCCGCAGGTCTGACTGACCAGAGCGGCAGTGACCCCGGCAGCAGTGCCGGCCCATTTGCCACTGGAGTCGAACCAGCCAAACAGGCGGCCGGCGCTGCCTTGGCGGCTGCGCTGGCTCAGACAGCGGTGCAGCCCGACAAAACTCAGCAACATGCCGGCCCCGCTGAGTAGACGCAGAGCGAACAGCGGCTCGGCCTGCACGCTCCAGAATTGCAACGCGTTACTGATTGCCAGCAGCGCCAGCCCCGGCAACAGCAGGTTGCCCTGATGCTTCTGAGCCCAGGGTAGGGCCAGCAGGTAAACCAGATGCGGCAGGCTGTAGAGCACGCCGATCAAGGCATCGTTGCCAATTTTCAGTTGTTCGCCGAAGGGCACGAAATAGGGAAAGGTGACGACCATCGCGAAGCTGAACAGAAACTGCACCGCCATCAGCCGCGGCATGTCTTCAGGCAGTTCGCCCAAGGCCACGGCTTTCTTGCTGCTCAAGGCATGTTTGGGGGCGTCCTTGGGCAGCGGCAGGACGAGCACAAACGCCAGCAGCGGTAACCAGGCCAGATAGCGATACAGGCTTAATCCCAAACCCTGTGAGGTCAGCAGCCCCAACAGGATTGGGCCACTGATCATCGCCAGACGTGCTGAATACTGCGTCCAGTTCAGGGCGCGGGACAGATCGCCTTCCTTGAACTGAGTCGACAGGTAGGCGTTGGACGCCGCCATCGCGCCGCCGAAGGTGCCCTGGATGATCAATGCCAGGACGAACACCGGCAGATTGGGGCTGAAGCCTGCCAGCAGGAAGCCCGCGAACAGTCCGGCATGCGCACGCAGCAACGACAAGCGACAACCGTTGCGATCGGCCCAGCGTCCCCAGATCGGCGCCGCCAGTGCGGTGCAGAGTGTCGGCAGTACGAACAGCACCCCGATGGCCCAGCCTGGTGTGTCAGGTGCGAGGTCGGCGAGGATGCGCGGCAAGTACAACGGAATACCCAGCGCCGTGAAAGCCGACAGGTAATGCCCCAGCAGAACGCTGGTGATCAGACTCCGTTGCATGGAGCATCCTCCAGCAGGAAGTTCGCCGCGCTGTAGCCATAGAACTTGTTGATGTCGCTGGCACCGGAATGCGCCTTGCTGAACAGGCTGCCGGCGCTGAGCAGGTATTTCACCGGCAGTTTCGGGCTGTCGAGCAGCCATTGACGCGCGTCGTCACAGTCGATGCCTTCTGCTTCGAGATGTTGCAGACAGGTCATGAGACGCTGACGCAGCGTGCCGTACAGACCGGATCGAGAGGCCAGGCCTGCGGTCGCTATCGCTTCCAGGATCGCAACAATATTCAGCTGCAAGGTGATGGTGCAGAACATCTCGGCCAACGGTTGGCTGCTGTCGACGCGAATGCGCTCGTCCTGCAAGACTGCCGGCAGATCAGCGAGATCCGGGCACGCATGGGTGAAGCGCTGAGGCCACAGGCGAGCGGCGTCGTTGTCCTTCATCAGCAGGCGCAATGGCTGACCTTGTTCGAACATCAAGACGGCGTTCTGCTGGTTGGCCTCCAGCGCGATGCCGTAATGCAGCCACAACCGCAGATGGACCTGCAGCAGCAGATCGAGATAATCGTCCAGCCAGTGTTGCAACGAACCTGCGTAGAAGCGCTCGGCCAACTGTTCGAGGAAAAGGCGTCCATCGGCAAGCGGACTGGCCAACGCGGCGACAGGTACGAGTGTGGTGTTCTCAAGACCCGTCGGGTAACGGCGCACGATATAGGCTAGGTGACGACTTTCGTCGGCATGACCACCGTGTTTTTCGTCAACGTGCAGATAACGTGACGCCAGTGCCGGATCGCGCTCGGTCAAGGCCTGCAGGGTGGTCTGGAACCAGTGACCGTCGTATAGGGTGCTGGGCTTGATCAGGCGCAAATTGCGCGCACCGAGCGTGCTGACTAACAACGGTAGTTTGATGTGCCACTGAGGTTGATTGATGCAGACCACCGTGCGCACGGACAGCGTAGGTTCGACCTGCATGGCCGAACGTGGAGCCTTGAGCGTTCCTTCAGGCAGGCCGTATTGCTCCAGTTCGCCCCATGTCAGCGGGTGTACTGGCAGTAATGAATGGCTGTTTTGCAAGGTCGGTGACAAGCCGACGTCCTCGAAGTCCGGCCAGTGCAGCGGCTGTGGGCTGGTCAGGGTCAGGGCGTTGTTGGGAATCGCCAGCCAGTTGAGTTCGAAGCGCGGCGCAAACTCCGGCGCGTAGCCTTTGAGCGCGGCGGCATCGAAGCCGCTTTTGGCCCGCGCCGTTGGATAAAACGGGTGATCCAGGTAGCTCGCCAGTTGATCGATCTTCAGCAGCCTCTGCGACCAGTCTTTCAGGGCAGTCACGTCGCTCAGCGCAGGGCCATGCTGGCGATACGCCTGATTGCACAGGGTCCGGTGTTCGGTCGCGCAATCCGCTTCTTTCAGGTACGCCGCGAACAGCGTCAGACTTTCTTCGTCCAGACCGTGGCTCAGGTGGCCCAGCCAGAGCCCGTAGCCGTGTTGAACCTCGCCGTGGCTTTGCGGCGACACTTTGATCCAGGCGTCGCCTGTACCGATCCAGTCCTGCAACGGATACGCCTTGACCACCGGCAGCCATAGTTCGTCGGCGCCCAGATGGGCGATTCGCAGCCAGCTTGCGTCGGGCTGATGCTGCAAGTGTTGACTCAGTTCTTCCGGCAGCCGACAAATCTGTCCTGTGCTGACGATCCCTCGGATGTCCTCGCGCAGGCAGCAATCGATGATGCGTCGAGTAATGAACGCCTGATCCGCGGCGTCCGGATACAGGCTCATGCCATCACCCATTTCAGGTCGTTCAGAGTCGAATTCAGTTGCGCTTCGAGGCTCACCTCATCCGGCGCGATCAGTCTCAGTACGCCGACGTAGTCCTTGTTGGAATGGCTGATGGTCACGGTGTCGCCGGTGTTGTGAAGTGCGCGGTAATCGCACCAATGGCCCTCACGTTCGACGTTGAAGCTGGCGCTGGCCTGATCCAGACGCCCCGAGCGGTCGACCACAAGGTAATGAACGGTTGCTTCGGCTTGCGCCGGTTGCGCGTCGATCAGGCTGTCTCCCAAATACAAAGCGACGATGCGGTCGAACCAACCCTGTGGCAGCAGCCGATCAAGCAGGAACTCGCGACCATCGCCGATGCTGCGATAGTTGATCTCAACCAGTACCGGGCCTTGGGCGGTCAGAATGAACTCGCTGTGGCAAACCCCGAAATTGACCCCGAACGCGGCCACTTGAGCCAGCGCGCCGGCGCGCTGCGCGCGGCTGAGTTGTCCATTCCAGCGTGCGGCGAGTTCTACGAAATGCGGCGGTGCTGAAAGGGTGACGTCGAAGCCACCGATGGCTTGCAGGTTGCGCCCGTCGCCCAGTGTCTCGAGGGTGAATAAAGGACCTTCCATGTACGCCTCCAGCAACAACGCCCGGTCCGGTTGCTGCTGCCAGAACTGTTTGCAGTAAACGGCCAGATCGGCGGCGTTGTGACACAGTCTGACGTCCAGGCTGGCGACGCCTTCACGAGGCTTGGCGACCACCGGCCATGGCGCATCGGTCGGCAGTTTGGAATTCGATGTAATCACCTGGAACCATGGGCCGGGCAAGCCGAGACGTTGCATGCGCTCGCGCATGGCCGCCTTGTTCTTTGCCGCATAGCACAGTCGCCAGTCCTTGCCGGGGCATTCGAATATCTCGGCCACCATTGCTGTCGCGGTCTGCAGGTGATCGCTGTTGGAGAACACTGCGGCGGGGCGCAAACCCTGGCTGTTGAGTGTCTCGACGACCGCTAGCGGATTGAACACATCACATTCGATAACGTGCAGCTCATCCGGCGAAATGTGCGAGGTGGCGAGCAGGCGCCGGTGTTCCTGAGCGTGGTCGGTGATCACCACGATCGGCAACCCGCGTTTGTGCGCGGCAGGCAGGAAACCCTCAAGAATGGCAGGGTGGGCGACGTGGGCAAGAATGACGAATGGGCGTTGCATGGCAGTTTCCTGGGGGCAGCAGTTGCCCGTCCCGGAGGATCGGGCACTGGTTTACAAGTGCGCAAGTGCGCGGTTTAGAAGCGGTAGTTGACGCCTAGGGTGAGCGAGCGCTCTGGCGCGGGTTGACGACCCCACGGGCTGGTGTCGATACCGCGGAAGTAGTATTCGCGGTTGAACAGGTTGCTGATGCCCGCGGACGCGGTCAGGACGCTTTTGTCTGCCAGCTCGAACTCACGCTCAATGGCGGTGTTCCAGACCCAGTAAGCTGGCAGTTTGCCCACACTGGCTGTGGCATCTTCATCGCTGGAGTTGGCGGCATCGGTGTAAGCGCTGCTGACATACAGGCCGTCAAGGTTGTAGGTCCAGTGCTCGGCAAAACGGTAACGACCGTCAACCGTGAACTGATTGCGCGAGGAGTACGGCACTTCGTTGCCCTTGAATGTGCCGTTGCGTTGCTTGGCATCGAGGTACGCATAGCTGGCGTGCAGGTCCAGATCAGGTAGAGCTTGCGGCGTCCAGAAAATCTCGCTCTCGAAACCTTGGTGACGTGTGCTGCCAAGGTTATTGAAGCGGTCAGTCGTGGCGTTGTAGCTGATTTGGTCGTCGAAATCGATGCGGTACAAGTTGAAGTCGACGCGCATGCCGTCCCATGGCGTATAGCGCACGCCGGTGTCGTAGTTCCACGCCAGTTCGGCGCCGACATCGCCTTCCTTGACGATCTGCGTGACTTGCGGTGGACGCAGGGACTTCTGGGCGTTGGCGTAGACAAACCAGGCGTCGGTCGCCTGGTAACCCACCGTCAGGCCCGGCAGCCATTCTTCGGATTTGTTCTCGCGCGAGAACCCGGTGATGCCGTCTGCGTAATCCATGCGGGCGTTTTCGTAGCGCACGCCGGGGGTGATGGTCAGGCGATGATCGAGCAGACTGATGGCGTTGCTGAGGTAGAACGCGCGGGCGTCGTCATCGAACTTCCAGTCCCGGAACGGCGTCGTCACGCCGGTAGCGACGCGCTGGCGGTTGACCTTGTAGTCGATGTCTTCGCTGACATAACGGGCGCCCAGCAACCAGGTCTGGCCAACCGTGTCGCCATCGATGGTGGCACTGATGCGCGGCTCCGTGCCCCAGACTTTAAAGTCGCGTGGGCCGTCCTGTTTGGTCACCGCCGTACCGTCCGGAGTGAACGGCAGGCCGACTACGAAGTTGCGGTAGCTGTCGTGGGCGAAGTTGGTCCAGCTGTATTCTACTGAGTCGAACGGCCCCATGGCGCCCAGGCGCTGGGTGTAGGTGCCCCACACGCGATTGGTGTCGCCCTCGAAGCGGTCCAGCGGACGCGTCGATTGCCGTGGATCATCCTTGTAATCCTGCACGCTGAGTGCTCCGGCCAGGTCCATATCGGCCTTGTAGTGCTGGATACCGAAGCTCAGATCGCGATCGTCGTCGATGTTCCACTGGCCGCGCAGACGGTAGTTCTGCACATCGGTCTCGGAGTGCTCGCGCCCGTATTCGCCACCCAGGGTATTGAGGTCCAGTTGCAGGCCGAAGTTGTCGGTCAGGTAGCCGCCGGTGCCCACATAGTTGTCCCACAACTGGCGCCCGCCAGCATTGAACGTCAACTTCTCCTGCAGAGTGGTTTCCCACTCGCGCGGAATCGGCTTGCTGATGAAGTTGATCACCCCGCCAACGTTGTTCGGACCGTATTGCACCGCTGCGCCCCCACGCACGACATCAATACGGTCTACAGTGGCCATGGTCACTGGAAACAGCGACAGACCCGTCTGGCCGTACGGCGCCAGTGCTAGTGGAATGCCATCCGACAACGCTTGAATCCGGCCGCTACGACTCTCGTACAGCCCGCGTACCGATATCTGTGGCAAGGCGCCGGTGCCGGTTTCGTCAAAGATCTTGATGCCCGGTACCCGTTGCAGCGCGTCGTCCACACCGCGGACGCTGGCTTTTTTCAGTTCGCTGGAGTCGACAACGCTGCGACTGCCGGCATAGGTACGCACCTCCTGATCGCTGGCCGTCCCGAGAACGTCACCCTGAATCATCATGGGTGCCAGTTCCATGTTACTGGCAGGTCTGGTGGACAAATCGACGGGTTGATCGGCGGCCACGGCACCGTGACAGATGCCCAAAGTGATAAGACTGAGTGAAAAATGTAGGGAGTTTGTTGTTGTTTTCATGTGGACTACGTTGGCTTATTTTTACTGTTGGAGAGAATGCAGGCGGGCTTTCAATGCGTTATGCAGCAAGCCTCGGTCTTCACCGGCCAGAAAACTTCGGATCCCGCGAGCGCGCCACAGCGTGTTCTGTTCGGCCGTGCGGGGATTTGCGCAGAAAGGTATTGCGGCGCTGAGGCAGGCATCGGCCATGTTTTGCAGCGTTTGCCAGACTTGAGGATTGAGCGGGTCGGGGCCCAGATCGAGATCGAGCGACAGATCCAGAGCGCCTTCCATGATCATGCCGACCCCCGGCAGTTGCAGAATCTCGCCGAGAGCGTCGACCCCGGCGCGGCTTTCGATCATGGGAATAATAGGGGTCTGACGATTGGCCAGATCGATGTATTCGGGTAATGGCAGGCGACCGAAACCGGTAATGCGTCCGCCGGTTATTCCGCGTTTCCCCAAGGGGGGAAAGAACGCCGCTTCGATGGCGCGCTGAACTTGCGCAGCACTTTCGGTGCGTGAAAGGACAATGGCTTCGATGCCGGCATCCAGTGCCCGACCGATCAGTTTTTCGTCCACTTGAGGTATGCGCAGCCAAGGCGAAATGCCAGCGGCCTCACACGCGCGGACACAATGCATGATGTCTTCTTCGGAGCGCAGTAAGTGCTCAAGATCGAGAATCACGAAGTCGTAGCCCGCAAACGCGAGCATTTCGCAGAGCATCGGTGAAGGTAGAGAATTGAGCAAGCCGTAGACGTTGTTCCCTGCTTGTAACCGGGAAAACACCGGAGAGGTTCGTATCACTGACGCATATCCTTCAGGGTGGATGCGCGCTAATAATAATCATTCACAATCATAAGTAAACATTTTTAGTCGCCGATTCGTGATATTCGTGATGGTCCTCATAAAAATCCCGTTCTTGGTGTAATGCTGTTCACTGATTCACCCCGGATTCCCGCCACGATTCACCCGATGGCATATGAGGGGGCTGGGGCGATTTCTGAGTTTTGTAAACACCTCGTCGAATCTCGGGTATTAATTTCCACTTTTTAGAAACCTTGACTCTCCAAGGGCCTTATTTTCGCGGTCTAACAAGATTTGTTTACATAATTTGGTCGGCATAACGGCAGTACCAGGGCACGGATTTCGCGTCCGCGAAATGAGGGAAAGATAAATCATGACTGCCAAATCAAAACTTGAGATGGGAGAGAAATTCCCATACGACGACTTTCCAGACGACGACAGTGCCATGCCATCACCCGCCGTCGATTGGGCGCATGCAGCTGCGCGGGGTGTGCTGGCTGATCTTGAGGGCAGGCGCGGCGTCGGCCAGGAGCTGGAGCAAGTTGACGACGAAACCCGCGTTGAACTTGTGCAGTCGGTAGCCGAAATCATCAGGCTTGCACACCAGACGAAGAGTTGAGGGAAAACCTCTCTATGGCCCGAGAAATGCCGCTACCGATGCGCCTGGCCTGCATCTTGCCAACCAATATGCCACCGCGCACCGCAAAAATGGTGCGGTCATATCGCCTGCAACTGTCGGTGGCGCAGTTGGCCCCGAATAAATTCCATTTCGATTCCGAGTACAGCCAGGCGATGGGCTATCTCAAGGCGATGGACGACGCGGGACTGATTGATTGGGATACCTGGAAGGCTCTACTGGACGAAGCTGTGAGCTTGCTGCGTAGTTGGCGGGTACCGCCTGAACAAGGCGAATGAGAGGAAAACGTGCGTTGCCCTGCGTTGGTAGGCTAGTTGAAGGCCCACGCCGGCAGGGTGTCCCAGATCATGGTCCAAGCCGATCAGGCTGCCGCTTGAACGAAATGGTGAACATGGCACAGCTGAACGAGGCGCTACGACCTGCCGTCATCAAGCGGGAGTAGCCAGATATTTTGTTGGCAGAATTACGTCGATTCGGTATTATTGGTACGTGTTATATTCCTTTTAAGATTCCGTGGTAAAATTGGAATAGGGCCATGAAGCCCAGCGCAGCCTGGCTTGTTATCGGATGCAAGTCCAGGGACAGGCGGATCGCCTTGAGCGCGATCTTTATTCCCTGATCGGATAGGAAACCCGTAGCACACGGATCAGTCGCAGGTTTCGCGACTAAGGAAACGGAAGGAATTTACCGAATGAAATGCTTGAGAACACCATTGCCGATTGTCTTGCTCGCTGGGGTTTGCGCCACAGCGAATGCTGCGCAACCGCCTGTTTTGTGGAAGGTGCAGGTTACGGCGCAAACTAGTTCCGGTCCGCAGGAGTTTGCACTTTCGATCCCGGACGATGGGTGCCAAAGCCAAGAAATTCGTACCAACAAAGGCCCCCTAGCAGTGTTGAAGGTTTGCATGGGCAATGGCCTGAGCGCTCACGAGGCATATGGATGGCTCGTTACTGATCCAGACATGGCCGCTCTGGATGGCGACAGAAAATATGACCACGCGCAGCGTTTCAAAGTGGGAACTGACGGGACAGCCATGAATATCGAAACCTCTCTGTACTCGGTAAAGCTGTCCAGGTCGATCTGATCAAGACGGCGCCTGATGGATTGGACCTAGGGATTCTACATGCAAATCTTCGGCGTTCCACTTCATTCACCCCAGCGCGCAGATCTGGCCCGCTTGGTGGTCACCCTCGCTCTGGCAATCGTAGGTATTGCCTTGGTGATGCACTTCCTCGACTGGAATCTCGCTCAGTCCAGCGGGATTTTGGTAGGAGCATCGGCAAGCGCGATCAGCACCGCATGCGGGGTTGAGCTTCCTAAGCACGGCTTTAGAGGCTTGCTGGTATTTGGAGTCATTCTGCTTTGCCTGGTCGCAACCATGGCAGGTATCGATTGCCTACTCAGCTAATCAGGGAAAACGACGGTGCTTTGTGGAGTGGGTGCAGGACGACTCCGATAGGGCCTGCGTGCGGCGGACAACGGGAGGTGCTAGCCCTCCCAGCGAAACCACAGGCGTGCACCCACTACCACAAGGCACCAGTTCAAGAGGAAAACCCGCTGCATCACCAGCCCGCCCAGTGCGGGCTTTGCCAGTAGGAACAGGGCATTTTCAGCCCTTGGGATCGAGCAGGAAACACGTCGATGAGTACCAGCAAGAAGGTCAAGCTGACCGCCGCGCAGCGAGCGTGGTTCAAGGAGTTTGAAGACACCACGGGCGGCGATGCCCCCGGCCTGGAGGACTTCGAAGCGGGCACAAGCACGTTTGCCGAAGCAGCCAAGCGCAGCCTGGCCTGTTATCGGATGCAAGCCGAGGAACAGGCGGATCGCCTTGAGCGCGATCTTGATTCCCTGATCGGATAGGAAAACGTCATGGCTTTGCATGGGCTGTGGAAACACAAACCAACTGAGACACCAAAGGGAATTGCATGAAATGAGCAAAGATATGACCCCCCGCGTTATTAGCCTACACGACTGGAAAGCGCGCGCACTGTCGGCGAAAGGCGATGAACGCACCGCGACCCCAGCCTGCAGCATTGGCTCTGCGATGCGTTCATCCGCGCTCTATGTGCTTGCTGGGATGGGTGTACTGGCGGGCGTATTTGCGCTGCCAGCAGCAGGGGAGGCAGTGTCGTGGGTTTGGTATGGGTGGGCGCGTCTTATTACACGCGAGTATTCCGATGTGACCCCGGCGCTCTGGATAGACTGGCTGTCAATGATTGCGGCAGCCTGGGCACTGGCCATGGCGTATAAGCTAGGCAACTCAAAATTTGAACTGTCGGCTAAGTGTGCAGGGCTGATGGTTGCCCTACTCCTTTTTGGTGCCATACCCGCATTGTGTGCTTTGTACGCAACAGCGCCCGGTATGCATCTCGCTGATGGCAGCTATCCACTGATGGCAAAAATGGCTCTATTTACTGCCAACGCTTCCTTGCTGCTCATTGGTTTGGGGGTAATCGCCGCCGGAATCGCCGCAATAGTCATCTTCCCGCAATCTGAGCGGGAATGATGGCTGCGCCCGTTCTCGCCAAGCCCAGCCATCGAGCTGGGCAGGCAGCAGCGGCAGTAGAGAAATGTCCTTTACGCTCCCCGGTTCCAGCAGGAGGAATGAATGAACCGACAATCTGATGCAGCCCCCACCTTTAAAGAGCAGGTCAAAGCGCACTTTGTGGTCGCTCCAGTTTTCACGACGGTTAGCTGTATCTCTTCACTGGTTATGGCTGGAGGCGCACTGATTGACCCCTTTGGCCTAGCAACAAGGGTTGGAATGGGCGTGACCCTAATTTGTGCAATGGTCATGCTATGCCTACGCCCCTCAATTGAGGCTCAGATGCATAAACTAGCCGTCCAGCGTACTGAGCAAAGTCACACGCACTAACCACGGAAAACGACGATGAAGGCTGCGGAATCGGCATGGCAAAAACAGGTTAGCGGCGCGCTCGTAGTGTTGCAGCGACAGCGATTGGAGCTGGAGCATAAATTAGGCTTTTGGAGTTTGCCCTCCTACGCCTGGATACGGCGCATTCTAGGCAAGCCACCTATTTCCAAGGAAGTCACGCCGCAGATCGAGAAGATTGAGCACCGCATGTGGGTAATTTCATCCCGTTACAGGTAGGAAAACCACATGGATAAGGTTAATCGCGCTACACGGCGTACCGATTTGACCCTGGTGTTGAGCGGCTTAGGCTGCCTGGCGATCAGCCTGGCAGTAGCTTTTTGGATCTGGAACCATCCCTACGCCGGGCCAGATCTGCGCAGCGAGTTCAGCATGTTCATGGCGCCGGTTTTCATGCTGGGTTTGTCATTGAGTTTGTGGGGTAGTTGCTCGTTGAGTGCATCGAGAAAGCAGCACAGACAATCAATCAACTGATACCGGAAAACGACGATGGCCACGCACTTTGATCCATGCCCTGACGACGATGAAGCCGAGCAGGCGCCATGCGGCACTTGGCTCGGGGATGCCAGTAACGGTGCCAGCAACTGGGAGCACGTCGATTGTGGTTTGTGCCTGAGAATGAAAGCCAAGATCAGCGCCGCGCATGAAGCAAGCGAAGCCGCCATCGTCGAGCAGATGGGCGATATGGCGTCGTACATGCGCGCCTCAGCGACGTAGGAAAGCAAACGCCATGGCGAGGATAGAGCCAGAGCTTCGCAGTTGCCCATGGTGTAAGTCTGCGGCTGTGCTTGAGCAAGATTGCGATGGCTCATGGCATGTCTGCTGTTCGTTCAAGAGGTGTGCTGTGAAACCGATTACCCACGGTTACACGTACAGGCATGAAGCGATCATGGTGTGGAATTGCTGCGGTCAGCCTGACCTGATGCCTCAACCAATTTGTTAAAGGAGAACATCATGAAGCAAGCAGTCACGATCATAGACGTTGGCCCGGCCCACCAAGGCCTCCAGAGCATCATCGTCGAGAACTAGAAGAAGCGTCGGGAGTTCGGTTCTTGCCTCGCCAAGCTCTCAAGCGAGCCTGTCGCTCCGCGAGTGGAGTTATGTGGCTCTTTGGTGATTCGGCTCAGATCGCCCAAAAATGGACAAACGACGTTCAATCACCAGCTCACCAGGTTGAGCGACCCGAACAGGGTCAGACGCAACCTAAACCCGTCCAGTAGTCACGGAAAACAGCATGCAAATCAAAGTGAGAGAGGGATACGTGTTCCCGCTGAATCGACCGCAACAGGTCTGGTGGGGAGATAGCCCGGAGGTGAG
>NZ_BCBJ01000130.1:0-27026 GCF_001320605.1 Pseudomonas sp. NBRC 111133
ATAAGGCGATGCTCGACACTGCATCTGCCCGATCGCATGACGTACCCGCCGAAGTCCGACCGCTGTTCGACCAGAGCATCGAATCTTGTCTTCAAGCATTGCTTCAGGAAAAGCGCTGCGGTACCGACACCGTTCAAGCTGGCTCGTTTATGTGGCGATCGGCATTGCCTGTATCCATGGATCAATGGGCGGATTTGTCATTCCTTGCAGACGCTGGTGGCTTGAATGGATGCCGTTTCAAGCAGCGCCGCGCACCGCGCTCTCAAACCTTGGGCATCCATGTTCCTGGCGTCGGCTCAATAGTTGTGCAGGCCTGGCTGAAAAGCGCTGAACAGCGTTGCTGGTGTGAGTTCGTTCCGTGGGAATCGAGTTTCTTTCGGGCCAGTCATCGTGACGTTGTCCACCTGCATAAGCTTGACTCTCACCGCTGGGATGGTGCTGTTTGCCCTGCAGCGTTCGCAGAGGCGGGCGACAAGGTCCCGACTGTTCCAACGGTGAAGGTTAATGGCCGACAATTTGTGATCATGGGCGCTTCATATTCCCGTGAGTTTCGGGATAGCCATGGTTGGACGTTCGTTCGGCATTGTGATTGGCCGATGCAGACTTACAGCTATGCGGAGCTATGCAAATTGTGGGATGCAGGTGTCCTGGAGCGAGGCGATTGCCGCGGCTTGATGGCCAAGGTGCAGGGGGAACTGTGTGTAATGGCTGAGATGGTCATGCTCTACGACGATAAAGTCTTGCCGTAAGCAGAGCGAAGCCCGGTCGGCGGCTACCGGTTCCGGGCTTCTACCAGAAATGAACTCGTCTAGGAGCGTCTGGGTTCGGACATGATAACGACTGCAACCAGCTACCTCAACCAACCCTACTACGCGAGATGGGAACGTGGTGCGCGTTTCTACGAGCTGCGGATCCTCGTTGATCTGATCGGTCACACCGTGGCAATGAGGAACTGGGGTATCTGCGGAGAGCACGGTGTCGGTGAAATACGAACCGTATTGGCCTCGGATGAGGCCTGCACAAAACTGATACACAGGGTGAGTCGGCAACTGCACAAGCGTCGCTATCTACCTGTGTACAATGGCGGGAACGCGTAATGATCGAGATGAAGATGGCCGATATGGCAGCGGACGATGATAAGCCACTCAAGAGAGGGCGAAAGGCGAACGTAGTACCCTACGTACAGACCGACATGTTCCAGGCGAACATTGTCGAGTGGCCAGTTAAGGATGACCTGGCCAGCATGGAGTTTCCGCTTTTCAGCTTGTCGACCAAACCAGATACGAGCGTTCGTGAATACAGCCAGCCCGGTACGAACAAGCGTGTACGCATTATCCCGCCAGTGATCGGTGCCGCCACCGTTTTCGACAAAGACCTATTGCTGTTCCTCGGATCGCAGATCATCGAGGCACGTAAAGCAGGGATGCCAATTTCCAAGCGGGTTAAGTTCGACACGTACGATTTTTTGACAGGTACATCCCGCGATCCTGGTGGAAACGCGTATTCGAACGTCCTGGACATGCTTCGGCGATTAAAAGGGACTCAGCTCGAAACCAATATCGTCACTGGTGGTCAAGAGCAGACCAAGGGATTTGGCTGGATCGAGGACTACACCGTCACCAAGACCGCATCCAATGGCAAAGGCGTGTTGGAATGCGAAGTCGTGCTGTCAGAGTGGATCTACAACGCCTTCCTGCATTTTGAAGTGATGAGCATTGATCGGCGCTACTTTGGGCTGCGGATGCCTCTTGAACGGCGGTTGTATGAACTCGCTCGTAAGCACTTGGGAAGCAAGATGATTTGGGCCGCGGACATTGTTGCGCTGCAGCAAAAATGTGGCTCAAAACAGAGCCTCACCCATTACAGAGCGGAGATCCGCAAGATCATTCAGCGTGACCTGTTGCCGGACTATCACATGGGATTGGATACCAGTGTTAAGCCTCATCGGATCGTGTTCTACACGCGCGATGAGCAATCGCTCCTCGAGGAGCTGGCTGCCAAAGGGGAATTGGATTGGTTCGCTGCGCTTGAAAAGCGAGACATGGAGGGTTGAATGCCGGCGCGATCTAGGCTTGAGCAATACGATCATTTGATGGGGGAACGGACTGACCAGGCCATTGCTGAATTAGCTGACTGCAGCACGGAAGCTGTTCGGCGGCGCAGGCTCAAGATTGGCAAAGAGCGATTTGCCCTCGCCGAGTCCACCCCCCCTGCCCTTCTCAAGTATCAATATCTTCTAGGAAAGCGCCCTGTGGCTGAAATCGCCGAGCTCGCTGGCGTATCGGCCTACTTCGTCATCAAGCGTATGAAGCAACTGGAGAAGCCCACCTTCAAGCGATCAGCAATCGCTAACTTCGACCATTTGCAGGGGGCGATGTCTGACCAGGCCTTGGCTGATCTTGCTGGCTGCTCAAAAGAGTGCGCACGGAGGCGTCGGCTCCAGCTAAATGTCTCAGCAAACCGCGACACCCGATAGAAAAACTAGCCGAGTCGTCGTATATCGCCGACAAATAGTGTTGCATGCGTACGTACATACGTATAGTGTGTGTAAGGAAACCCACCGAGTTGTGCCTGGCGGCTACCAGGCTAACCAAGCGTCTAGGAGCAATATCATGAAGCGCATTTCGCTATGGTCCGTTGATCGCGACGATACCCTCCATATCGATGATGAAATCGAAAAACTGGAAGAAGCCCATTCAGTAATGATCTCCGCAAATCGTGCCCTAGTAGAGGGCGATGATTTGAGCCTTACTCGTTTGGGATTCGATAGTGACCACATCGACGATCTGAAAGTGCGTCATTCCGAGGGTAAACCAGGCTTTCCTGCATATGTCTTGCGCAACCTCCAGGACACTATCCAACAGCTGTCCGACTTGAAGCGTGGCGCCAATGACGGCCGCGGTGCGAGGTTGGTTGAGCAGCAGTAAGGGGCTTAAATGATGCGTACGCATTGTACGTGCGTACGTATCTATAAATAAGCAAACGGTTTATCATTGTCGCGACTTCAATCCATATGGGGGCCTGTTCATGGCATCACGTAAAGACGCTGCGCCAGCACCTTCGCAACCCAAGCGGAGCGCCAAAACGATCACCATGCGCGACGACTACCATGAGCGCCTTCGCAAGCAGGCATTCGAACAAAACACTGCTATGTCATTCTTGATCGAGCAGGCACTTGAGATGATGTGGGGCATCGAGTCAACTCCGCCCACGAAGTAACCCCTCAAAGCGGGTTCGCAATGAGCCCTGCTTAGCGCCTTATTGCCACAAATCCCCTTCCCCTCCCCTTTCAGATGCTCTCAGCCTTCGCTTGCTGCGGCGTAGGCGCCTGCGCGAGTGCTTGGGCCGCCAATATCGTTGCTACTAGCAACACAATCGGCCTACAGGTTCAGGTATTCAGGCTAAAAAATGCAAATAACCTGAATTCCACGGTTTACAACAGGAATTCAGGATCTATACTGAATGCAACAGCAAAACGGAGAAGTGCTATGAACTCGAATGTGGAAATGGTCGAAGATGTTGCAACCTACGTGGATTTCAATGAGTTGTTTTTCACGCCCCGTTTCGCCGCGGACTGCTTTGGCCTTACGACTCGGCGCCTGAAAGACATCGAAGAATCGAACAACATCGAGATCCGTCGTGTGCCGCGCGGAACCGTGACCTCCCGGGTTTATACGCCATCGGACCTTTTCGATTTGGCAGCACTTCGCCGTGAACTTGGTCACTTGAAGGGCTTGGCGCGCCAGGTGGTCATGTCCACCTACATCTCGAAGGGTGGCACCAACAAAACCACCACAGCGGTCGGCCAGGCCATTACCTGTTCTCTCGCCGGGTTGCGCGTTCTTTTGGTCGACAATGATCCCCAGGGTGATACGTCGAGCATGCTCGGCTACGACCCGGACGCTACTCCAGAAGATCTGCTGGAGCTTGGAATTCCTGCTGACCGCATCGTTGATGGTCACCTCGGCCACTTGATCAGCCCAATGCTTCGCATGCGTTCGTTTCAACCCAAAACGCTTGATGAAGTCATCAAGAAACCCTTTGGTGAAAATGGCCCCCACCTGATCCCAGCCGACGCATCGCTGGAAGACCTGGGCGTGGCGTTGGACGCAGCCAATAATTCGGATATGTGGTACGCGAAGTGGGTTGAAGATGGTAAAGCCGGCAAGATTTCAGGCTGCGACCTATCGCAATACGACGTCATCATTTTCGATAACGCCCCTGCAGGCTCGCGCCTGACCAAGAACTCGGTAGCGGCAAGCGATCTGCTCATGAGCCCAGTTCGAATGGACAAATTCTCATTCAAGGCGATCTTGCGACTGCATGACTGGTGCGCTGGTTTCGCACGCGAATACGGTTTCGCCCCTGAACTGGTAGCTGTGCCGACCATGTTTGCAAAGGGGCGTCCTCGGATGTTGAACAACCTGTACAGACTGAACCAGCTTTTCCCAGGTCGCGTGACAGAGGAAAAGATTTATCACTCTGCAGACTATGTGAACTCCCTCGATGACGGTGTCCCCCTGATGTTCTGGAAGGGTGCTAATCGGGACACCATCGAAAACGCTCGCGCAGTGCATGCCGAGGTTCTGGAGAAGATCCGCCGTGTTGCTGCTCAGCCCCAAGAGTGAGTGTTGCTACTAGCAACAGGGCTCATATTCTCAAAGGTGTTGCTACTAGCAACACGCAACGATTTTGTTGCTAGTAGCAACAGCAGATTGGAGTGTTGCTAGTAGCAACACAGGAGGGTGATTAATGAAATCCACCGACTACCCAGGCAAGCCAAGCACGGCAATGGCATCACTGCGCAAGCCTACGGAAATGCCGCCAACCACAGGTAGCCGTGGCAGCAGGGCGGCGATGCTCCAGCAAGCCATGGGATCTGAGCATGAGGCTGATAACAAGCATCTCATTGCTCAAGGCGCTCAAGAAGGTCAACTCATACTCAAGGACGAATGGCTCGAGGAGGTCCTGGTTGAGCTGATCGATCCCTCGCCGTATCAGCCAAGGATGTTCTTCGATCAAGCCAAGCTTGAAGAGCTCGCTGGCTCGATTGACTCTGTGGGCCTGGGTAAACCGATTACAATCCGGCCTGTAGGGGAGCGTTTCGAGCTTATCGGCGGTGAATGCCGGTGGCGGGCTCACAAAATGCTGGGTCGCGACAAAATCATGGCTCATGTAAAGCCAATGTCAGACGACATGGCGATGCTTTTGGCAATCACCGACAACCTCCAAAATGAGCTCACTGATTACGAAAAAGCTGTGAGTTATCAGCGATACATGCTGAAAGGCGCTGATAAAAGCCAGCGGGCATTGGCTCGACGCCTTGGTGTAGATCACACAGTCGTGAACCGCTGCCTTGACCTTATTCAGCTGCCCGAACAGATCAAGGAAATTCTGAACACCAAACCCCACTTGATTACAGCGAACTATGCGAAAAAGTTTGTAGAGCATTCAAAGGCGGATGTGAACATCGTCCATCGCATTGTGATTCAAATGGCCGAGAAGGGGACTGGCCAGGAGGCCGCGCTTCGCATGATTGGGCAGAAGCTTGCTGCTTGTAGCGGTCCTAAGCCCATGATGGCAGAACCTCGGAAGCTGCAAGGGGTTGGCTCAGTTCGTTTGAATGGGCGCAAGCTTGAATTCAAGATCGATAAGGAAGTGGACCCTCAGAAAATCATGGACAAGCTCGCAGCTTTCCTTGATTCGATTGATGCTTCTGAATTTGCGACACAGGGCACGCGAAATTGAGCATGGCCAAGCCCGCCCCGATCGGGGTGGGTTCAATCAGCTAACGGAGCGAAACGCATGGGAATGCCTAGTGAACCACATCACGTCAGGTACGTTCTGAGCCTGGCCAGGCAATGTCCGTTTCCAGACTGGCTCTTGCTAGAGCTGCCAAGCGGCGAGTGGGGTGCATTCTGGCAAGCAGGGCTTGATGGAACATGGGCGACCGCTGTGTGGGAGGGGGATTTTACCGCGTGCTCGTTGGTGCATGCTGATAGACAAGTAGTGCTTAGCCACATGGAAAAGTACCAGACAATGTAACTCGGGCCAGCGTGGCACACTCGAATGAATATCATTGAATACGTACGTACGTACGTGTAAAATGTTCTTGTGTTAGACATCCTGCAGGCGACGCGGCTACCTCCCCTGCAGGCCCACCAGTCTAGGAGCAAGAGCATGAATGGTTTTTCTCCCGTCCGATCTTCCCCAAGCAGTGCCCCAGAGCATCAGCGCTCACTCACACCAATTCCAGTGAGCCAATTTGTGACCCCATATGCTTCAGTTCTTCAGCAAATGTCGGAGGAGGGCGTTCATCGCCTATTCACAGCCCCTTTGGCAAGAGAGGTTATCCGACTCAGCGCCAAGGCTCGGACTCACGGCATGCTGTCCCTGGACGATGCTGCTGATGTCATCAGCACCTGGAGACAAGAGGCTGTGTCTCAAGGTTCGACGGGCGATAACAGCGATAAAGTTGTGCTGTCGCTGTTTGATAAGAGCGGGCAATGGTCGGACCCTTGGGTTGAGGCCGGCTACCAGGTATACCGGTTTGATATTCAAGACAACCCGGAGCTGGGTGACGTCAGCAAATTCGACGTTGAGTTCTTCATGGAGTACTTCGGCGACTTCGAAGGGGCAGAGGTGTACGCGATCATCGCAGCTTGCCCTTGCACTGATTTTGCGAACTCAGGGGCAAGGCACTTTGCAGCCAAGGATCTCGATGGGCGCACTGCGGCCTCAATAGAGCTGGTTCATCAGACTCTGCGACTGGTCGAGTATTATCGGCCGTCGATCTGGGCGATTGAAAATCCAGTAGGTCGAATCGAGAAGCTAGCTGGTCTTCCACCGTGGCGCCTCAGCTTCAACCCCTGCGATCTCGGCGAGCTTTACACGAAGAAAACCCTCATATGGGGCCGCTTCAACGCAGACTTACCCGTTGCACCGGTCCATCCCACCGAGGGCTCAAAAATGCACACGCAGTACGGTGGGAGCAGCCTGGCCACGAAGAATGCACGTAGCGTGACACCAGCAGGATTTGCTTACGCCTTCTTCATGGCCAACAACGCCTATCACCATCCAGCCTTGGAAATTGCCGGGAAATATGACCGCATCGATCCTCGGCTCCTATTGATGGCCATTGAGAACGGTTTGAAGCTTCAGGATCTCTCCAACCTCTTGGACGATGCCTACTATGACTGCGATGACGATGCCGTGACCAAGCTGTTGAGTGACCTTCTGGGCGAAAAGTCCTTTTCGTTGGTCGAGTCCACCGGGCAATTGGCAATGCTGATCTAGGTAGACGCCTGGTCCGCCTAGTGCGCCGGGCGGATCTTTCCAAGTGTTGCTAGTAGCAACAGCTGAATGTTGCTACTAGCAACAGCCTGAATGGCTGTTTTTACAGAGTGCGAAAGGGTAGGGCACAGGCCTTTTCTTGTATGCTATATTCTGTATTCAAGCCATTATACGGAATTAGCAATATGTCACTTGAAACCTTCAACCACGACGAATTGCTCCAGGAAGTGAAATTGATCCTGGATGGCTCTCATCCCACCTACAAAGGCAGAGAAGGTGCCGGCCGGTTCCTGCGGGGTGTAGGCCGAGACTTCAATTCGGAAGAGTTTGCCAAAGATCTCGACCAGCACCGGGACGATTACGCCCAGCGGTTCGGACTGGACACACCCCAAATCGAATGGATCGCGCAACAGGTGAGGGCTGGGTGTGAAACCCCGGATCGTCCTCGCCGCCGTATGCGCTGAGATGTGCTTTGCAACCATTCCGAAACCCATGAAGGAGGTGCCTCGTGCTTCTACCTTTTGAGCTTGACCCGCAGATCATTCATCACATCATCTACAGCCAGGCCGGTTCCATCGGCAAGGCAGTGATCGAGTTGATCATGAACTCGGTTGACGCAAAGGCCACCACGGTGAGGCTCACCATGACCAAGGCTGGATTCGATTGCGTCGACGACGGTACCGGTTTTGCGAGCCGTGAGGATGTTGTGCGCTACTTCGGCCGATTCGGCACGCCGCATCAAGAAGGCGATGCGACTTACGGGCGGTTCCGTCTGGGGCGCGGCCAAATCATGGCGCATGCCAGGACTGAGTGGGTATCCAATCGCTGGTCGATGCAGGTTGATACTCGGGTCATGGGGTACAGCTACAAGCTTGAGGATCTCCAGGAACCGTCTAACGGGTGCAGTATCACCGGCACCTGGTACGAAGCCCTCAATGACCTTGAGCTGATGTCTGCGGTGCAGGAGATACGCGATTTGGTTCGTTACACGCCCATTAGCGTTGAGCTGAACGGGCGTGTCATTACGCGCAATCCGGCCAGTGAAAAATGGGATTTCGAGGACGACGTTGCTTACTACCGGGCCAAAGAAGAAGGCCCCGTCTCGATCTACAACCAAGGTGTGCTGATTCGACATGATTCTTCTCATGTCTGGGGAGCTGGGGGCCTGATCGTCTCGAAAAAGGCAATCAACCTTAACGTTTCCCGCACAGAAATCCTGCGCAAAACCTGCCCCGTATGGAAACCGATCGCCAAAGAGTTCAGGCGCCTGGCCGAGGCTGTATCCGCAAAGCTAGGGGATCACCGTAAGACCGAAGCCCGTCGGGAAAAATCGGCGCGATCGTTGCTCAGCGGTGACGAGAATATCTGTGAAGTGTTTGCAAAGGAGGAGGTGATCACGCTGCTCCCTGGCAAGCGGCACATCACGCTCATGGAGTTCCGACTCAAGGCATTCAACTGGCACAAGGGAACATACACACTAATCGAGCATGGGGACGATATTCCCAAGGGCGAGGCAATTGCTCGTGAAGGTCTGATTCAAATCGTCCACCCTAAGACCTTGGAGCGCTTCGGCTGCCACAATCACATCGATTTCGAGGAAGCGCTCGATCGCGCCCTTTGCAACGTCAGTGAGGCAGCGCAGGCCTTCGAAGAACGCGGCGAACGTGCTCCATGGTTCTGGCGTGGAAAAGCGCTTGATGCGCCAGCTCTGGCCGCATATTCCACGTTCCGAGATGCCTTCATCGAAAGAACGCAGATCGTTGACGACCGCCAAACGCTGGACAAGGAGACGCGCAGAGCGTGGACAGCGCTGCGGTGGTGCCTCCAGCACTATGCCGGCGCATGTATTGGGGCAGAACGATACAGGGATGGAACCCTTCGCCACGGCGAAAAGCGGATGCAAATCCTGCTGGGTGAATCGAACACTGCCGAGGCTTGGACGGATGGGCGAACCTACTTGGCTATCGGTAGCGATATTGTCAAACGGCTCAATAGCAAGCCACTAGAGACAGTGGCTTACATCTTCGGCCTGGTCGAACACGAAGTCGCTCACCAGGGTGACAGCATCGCATGTGGCCATGATGAGGCCTTCTATCAGCGTTACCACGATATCTCGATCCGAATGGCCCCCGAGCGTCAGCGGTTCATGCACAAATGGCTCATGAAATACACCATGAGCTTGGAGCGGGAAGGGCAGAAAAGCCGGGGCAGGGCATGGAGCGAGCGATATCTCGTCGACCGGGTAGGCAGCGGCCGTATGAAGCGCGGACTCTCCCCGGTCATTGAGGACGTGTCGGCAGATCCTATTGTCACCGAAGCCGTTCCAGAGCAAAGCATGGCGTTGCTGAATATCATCAACGCTTCATTGGTTCAGACAGGTGCATGCCCCGAGCCGCCGAACTGGGAGGCGGTTCGGGAGCAGGCGCGCATCGATCAACAGGCTGTTACTGAGCGTGCGCGTGATGCGCATGAAAAACGTAAAGCGGAAGACGCCGAGTTGGAGCGCTACATCAACAGCGTTGAAGACGACGCCGCCGCCGATGTGCAAAAACTCCTCGAGCTCGAAGCGGCAGAATTCCCCCAGGGCGTCCTGGCTTATCTGGTCAGTTCCATGGTGTATGGAGGGTACTCTGATGACGACATCAAACGCGCTTGGGCAAACAAGGAATGGGAACAGCAAGATCACCCAGGTGAGTATTACCACGAAGACTTCGACCCGGACGAACCTATCGATCCGGAGCTTGAAGCCGCTATGGAAGCAGAATTCGAACGCGAAATGGCGAAGGAACACCCGATCGCGGACGAGCTATGGCGCGTCGACGAGGATTGCCGCGAGTTCGTCTATGAAGGTGAGAATTTCTGGTTGCTTGAGCGTAATGCCGCAGCTGCTGGATTCAGTCGCGTCGAGACGTATTTGAAATGGCGGCACCAAGAGTCCGAGGCCTAGCGCGCCAGGTGGCTTGCTGGCCGGTGCTATCCAGCGCGACAAGTCACCCCGTCTACCACCGGCTCTACCAACAGTAATTGGCACGAGGTCGTGTCGAGAAGAGGAGAGACATCATGGCTCGAGGAGTAAACAAAGTCATTCTGGTCGGCACCTGTGGCCAGGATCCCGAAGTCCGCTACCTGCCTAATGGCAACGCCGTCACCAACCTCAGTCTGGCGACAAGCGAACAGTGGACCGACAAGCAGTCAGGGCAGAAGGTCGAGCGTACCGAGTGGCACCGAGTATCGCTGTTTGGCAAGGTTGCTGAGATTGCGGGCGAGTACCTGCGCAAAGGTTCGCAATGCTACATCGAAGGCAAGCTGCAGACACGCGAGTGGGAGAAAGACGGGATCAAGCGTTACACCACCGAAATCATCGTTGACATAAATGGCACCATGCAGCTGCTCGGAGGCCGTCCGCAGGGACAGCAACAGGGCGGCGATCAGTACAGCCATGCGGGCAATCAGCAAGCACCGCGTCAACAAGCCCAGCAGCGCCCGGCGCCGCAGCAGCCAGCACCGCAGCCGGCGCCTGACTATGACAGCTTTGATGATGATATCCCGTTCTGAAACCCAGCTTTTTCAGAACTGTAAATACTAGAAGCGAAGCCATTGATTTGGCTTCGCTAACAAGGACTTATCTTAATTAATAACTTCGTAGGGAAGCCCTACGTAGTTTTCAGCGATCGTCTTCAGCCCTGCCTCGGACTCGACAAAGTAGTCCAGTTCGGTCTGAACCATTCGCTGCGTGAACTCGTCAGTGCCCGGAAATTTATGCAGCATCGACGTCAGCCACCAGGAGAAGCGCTCCGCTTTCCAGATACGCTTGAGGCACACCTCGGAGTAACGCTCTATCAAATCCTTGCGTCCCTCCATAACGGCCTTCACGAGGATTGAGTACAGAGTGCTCACATCGCTGGCCGCCAAGTTGAGTCCTTTCGCCCCGGTGGGTGGAACAATGTGCGCCGCGTCACCGACCAAGAAGAGGTTCCCGTACTGCATTGGCTCAACGACAAAGCTACGCAGGGGCGCGATGCTCTTTTCGATGGAGGGACCTGTGATCAGTTTGGCAGCCGTTTCGCTGGGAAGCCGGCTCTTTAGCTCATCCCAGAAGCGCTCATCGGACCAGTTTTCGACTTTCTCTTCCGAACCAACTTGAACGTAGTAGCGTGTGCGAGTGGGTGATCGCATGCTGCACAAGGCAAATCCACGTTCATGCTTGGCGTAAATCAGCTCATCGTTCACTGGAGGCGTATCTGCCAACACGCCTAGCCAACCGAACGGATAGACACGTTCGAATTCTTTGAGCACACCCTCTGGAATGGATTTACGGGAGATGCCGTGATAACCGTCACATCCAGCCACGTACGCGCAGTCAAGGCGTACGTTCTCACCGTTATAGGTAAACGTCACATAGGGTGAGTCGGATTTCAGTTCGTGAAGCTCAACGTCCGGCACGGAGTAAAGCGTGGTGGCACCGCTCTTGAGCCGAGCCGCCATGAGGTCTCTTGTTACTTCTGTTTGGCCGTAGATCGTGACGGTCTTACCGCCGGTTAACGCTTTCAGGTCGACATGGACGCGCTTGTTGTTGAATGCCAACTCGAAGCCGTCATGAACAAGGCCCTCACGCTCCATTCGCTCTGCCACGCCAGCTTCGCGGAGAAGGTCCACCATTCCTTGCTCAAGAACCCCGGCACGAATTCGGCCCAATACATAGTCAGGGCTTTGTCTTTCGATAATGACGTTGTCGATGCCAGCTTTATGAAGTAGTTGACCCAGCAAAAGCCCCGAGGGGCCCGCGCCGATGATCGCGACAGTAGTTTTCATAATGACCTCAATTTACTCTCAGGCATTTCACACGCGCAGCCGGGTGCTTGCTACGCGACTGGTAACTAAGATTTAGAACGTATGAACGGGAGGTGGCGGGCTCAGGTATTGAGCTGACCGCTACCCCTGTTGTGTTTAGAAGAAGCCCAAAGGGTTGATGTCGTAGCTGATCAGCAAGTTTTTGGTCTGCTGATAATGGTCGAGCATCATTTTGTGGGTTTCACGACCTACACCAGACTTTTTGTAGCCGCCGAATGCCGCGTGTGCGGGATAGAGGTGGTAGCAATTGGTCCATACTCGGCCAGCCTTGATAGCACGACCCATTCTGTACGCACGGTTGATGTCGCGCGTCCACAGGCCGGCGCCGAGGCCAAATTCGGTGTCATTCGCGATGGCCAACGCTTCAGCTTCATCTTTGAAGGTGGTCACCCCAACTACAGGTCCGAAGATCTCCTCCTGGAAGACTCGCATTTTATTGTGACCCTTGAGCAGCGTAGGCTGTATGTAGTACCCGCTGGAGAGATCACCATCCAAGGCTTCGGAGGCGCCACCTGCGAGTAGTTCGGCCCCTTCCTCTTGAGCAATGTCCAGGTAGCTCAGGATTTTTTCAAACTGCTGTTGCGACGCCTGAGCACCTACCATGGTTTCAGTGTCCAGAGGGTTGCCACGCTTGATGGCCTTCATCTTCCTCTGTACTGCGTCCATGAAGGGCTCGAAAATCGATTCCTGAACGAGAGCTCGTGAAGGACAGGTGCATACCTCCCCTTGGTTGAAGAAAGCCAGGACCAGCCCTTCAGCAGCTTTTTCGATGAACTCTGGCTCTGCCGCCATGATGTCTTCAAAGAAAATGTTCGGGCTTTTCCCACCCAGCTCAACAGTGCTCGGGATGATGCTCGCCGCAGCGCATTTCATGATGTGAGAGCCGACCGGCGTTGAACCGGTGAACGCGATTTTGGCTATTCGCGTGCTCGTAGCCAGTGCTTCACCAGCTTCGCGGCCAAAGCCTTGAACAATGTTAAGGACGCCCGGCGGCAACAGATCACCAATTAGCTCGATAAACACGGTGATCGAAAGAGGGGTCTGCTCCGCAGGCTTGAGGACGATGGTGTTGCCTGCAGCCAATGCCGGAGCGAGTTTCCACGCAGCCATCAGCAGCGGGAAATTCCAGGGAATGATTTGGGCAACCACACCCAGCGGTTCATGAAAATGGTAGGCCGCAGTGTGTTCATTGATCTCAGCTGCTCCGCCCTCCTGGGCACGGATGCAGCCTGCAAAGTATCGGAAGTGATCTGCAGCCAGTGGGACATCAGCATTAAGGGTTTCACGTACCGCCTTACCGTTGTCCCACGTTTCACTCACTGCGAGAATCTCAAGATTGGCCTCGATCCGATCCGCGATTTTCAACAGGATTCGCGCACGATCCTGAACTGAAGTTTTCCCCCAGACATCGGCTGCCGCGTGCGCTGCATCCAGCGCTTTTTCTACATCGTCAGCCCCCGATCGCGGAAACTCGGCAATCACTGCACCGTTAACTGGAGACGAATTGGTGAAGTATTGGCCTGCGAGAGGTGGGACAAATTCGCCGTTGATGTAGTTGCCGTAGCGCTCTTTGAACGAAACGACGGAGCCAGGTTGTCCAGGATTGACGTAAATCATGTTGAAAATCTCTTTTTGGTTAAGACGCAGCCTGCGCTGTCAGAACGGGTAAGGGCGTGGCTTCACCTGAATCGATACCCACTGGGTGGTGGTAAATTCTTCAATCGCCCAGTCACCGTTGAAGCGGCCGAGCCCTGAATTCTTTTCCCCGCCGAACGGAATATTTGGAGCGTCGGCGACTGGGATATCGTTCACATGAGCCATTCCAGAGTGAATACGGCGAGCGAATTGCGCGCCACGCTCCAGGTCTTGGCAGAACACGGCGGCCGATAGTCCGTAGCAGGTGTCGTTGGCGAGAGCGAGGGCATGTTCAGCGTCGCGGGCACGCATGATCCCTGCAATCGGCCCGAAGATTTCGTCGTATGCCAATTCCATCGAGGGCTGCACTTCAGTGAACACGTGCGGAGCGAATACCAAACCAGAAGATTCACCGGCATAAGCCAGGTGCGCACCCTCGGCTTTTGCCTGCTCCACTTTCTTTTGCAGGCCTCCAAACTGTTTGCGGTTGATCACCGGTCCTACAGCGGTCTTCGGATCAGCAGGATCACCCAGTGCCAAACCACGCACACGCTGAATGAACAGCTCGACGAAGCGGTCGTACACAGCGTCCTCGACGATGAAGCGGTTTACCGCCATGCAGATTTGACCCTGGTGAAGGAACTTGCCTACAACAGCTGCATGTGAGGCTTGTTCAAGATCGGCATCAGCCAACACAACGAAGGGGTTGTTACCACCAAGCTCAAGGGCGACGTGCTTGAGGTATTTTCCACTGCCCACCTGTTTAGCGATGTTCTGGCCTACCGGTGTAGACCCTGTGAAGGAGATCAAACCCGGGACTTTGTGCTGGACAAACGGATCACCGATTTCAGCTCCAGCGCCGACCACGACACTCAGAACGCTAGGTGGAAGTCCAGCTTCTTCAAAGATGCGGGCCAGTAGCAGACCGCCTGTTACGGGAGTGTCGCTTGCTGGTTTAATAACCACAGCGTTGCCGAGTGCCAATGCGGGCGCTACAGAGCGTTGGGTCAAATGCAGAGGGAAGTTCCAAGGGCTGATGACGCCCACCACTCCAAGCGGTCTGCGGTAGATACGGCTTTCCTTGTCAGGTATGTCCGTCTCTACAATGCGCCCGTGAACGCGGTTGGGGAATGATGCAGCCTCAAGGGTGATGGCTTTCGCCGCCATCCATTCAAACTCCGCCTTGACCACGGTACTGCCTGATTCTTTCACCAGCCAGCTGACCACCTCGTCGTGGCGCTCGTCGAGAATTTGTGCTGCGCGCAGCAGAACGGCGGAGCGTGCAGAAGGCCCCAACGATGCCCAGGCCAGCTGAGCTATTTCAGCAACCAGGTAGGCCTCATCCAGATCAGCCTTGGTGGCCATCGGGATCTCAATGAGGGGGGACTCGGTGAACGGGTTCAGTACGGTCAGCGCACGATCCGAACTACCGGCGCGGCTGACACCACCGATCGGTTGAAGGTGCAACTGGCTGTAATGCTCTGGCTTGCTCATCAGTTAGTCCTCAAGTCGGAATTGTTGGCTTCCCCGTTCGCTTTGCCAGCGTGGAAAGGGCAACCAGATGAATCGGCGGACGGTATGGAGGGTTGGCTAGTCGCTCCAGGGAAAGGACATTTCACCTCGGCTGTAGGCGGATCAATGTGTTGGCCTGGGCGTACCGGTTTCCTGCGCGCCTTTTCTGGAGTTGATAATTTCGGGTCGGGGAAGACACGCTCCTGAAGCGTTAAGCCGAACCACAGGCCCTTTCGCATCACCCACTTCATGATCGGGTTAGGTTTCCCGGACTGCATCAAGCCGTTGATGGTGGGAAGCTGGAACGAGAGATAGAGTTGACGGCCAATCCACCCTAATGGGCCTGGGAAGTAGGCATCCACGAATTGCTTGATGATGGCCTCGGTCAGCACTCGCCCGGATTCAACCTGTTCCCATGGCTGGGCTTCGTAATCCTCGATGTACTGCAGCATGGCCTCGAAGCTTTCCGGATACTCAGTGACTAAACCGTCTTCACTCCAGAATTGCCGGCAGATAGCGGCCCAGTAGCGCTGCGAAGCGATTTGCTGATTTTTGGTAAAACCCGGAAGACCGACGCTCAGGCGCAAGCGGTGCAGGTTGGCCCCGATCCAGGCTGTGGTATAGATCACATCGCGAGCCGGGAATGTACCAGGGGAACGCTTGGCAAGTGCTGCATGCCCGCGATTCACATGCGCCAATGAAGCTTGCATCCTCGGATCATCCGGCCCGTATTCGAACCAGGTCCAAAAATGCTGCAAGGTGTCGTCGGTACGCTTCTGCGGTTTTTTGATGGCTTTTTCTGTCGTTACTCCCATCACGACGCTGCCCGCCGGCGGTTGGGTAAAAGCAGGGATGCCCAGCGTGTAAACCAGGTTCATCACAAAGTCGTTCACATAGTACGTTGTGGACAGCCGCCAGATTTCGGCAAAGTCCTTTTCAGGGTCCAGCCGCTCTATTTCCCTGGCTATCCATTTGTATCCGCGGTTGTCGCTAACCGCTGCGTTGGTGCCTTGCATGATGTCCTCCATGACGCGGAAAAAGCTCCGCGTCTATAGCAGGTGACTTAGAATTTGAAGACCAAGCCCGTCTGGAAGACCAGCGGGTCGAGAGTGACTTCAGCCTTTGCGGGCGCGCCACCGAGGTTGCCCTTCGCATCGGTCTCCAAATACAGCTTCTTCACGTCCAGGAAGACGCCGTAGCCCTCGCCAAACCAGTATTCGGCACCGGCTTGGAAGTACGGACCCCAGGTATCGTCGATTTCCAGATCCTGGACAGCACCGTCCTCAGAGCTGAATATTTTCAGGTAGCTCAGGCCAGCGCCCAGATACGGGCGGAAGGCGCCTTTCTCGTTGAACTGGTACTGCAACGAAATACCGGCGGGCCCGTATTTCGCTTTACCCAACGTCCCTAGTCCGTCAGCTGTGCCCTTACCAGTCAGCTTAGTCTTCGGAGGGTTGCCCAACGTCAACGCGACAGACCAGTTCGGCGCGAAGCGGTAGCCCAACTCACCGATGAGTGCAGCGTTATTCTTCATGTCGGCACCGGCACCTGGAATGGTGTTGCCGAATGCCTTCAATGTGACGTCCTCGTCGAACTGAATGTAGCCAGGGCCGATTCGCAGCCACCAGTTAGATTCATCTGCAGCGTGTGCCATTGAACCGTAGGCAGTTAACACCGAAGCGCAGAGTGTCGCGGCCGTTCTCTTAAACGACAGGCTGTAACGGGACAGATTACTCATGTGTACCTCTTATTTTTATTTAGCACGCAAGGACGTCGGCTCCACGGCAATGCTTAGGGCATGACCGGGGAATACATCAATAAAGCTATTGGAGCTTGAGCTGGTCGATGATTCGTCGAGCGCGGTTCGCTCCAACATCAACATGAATATCGATCATGGGTTTTTCACCGAAGCGACGCATGTTCTGGTACTGCGCTTCAATGACTTCTTTGTCTTCATCGAAGGTCAGGACTGTTTGTTCAATCACTTTGGCCTTGATGAGCTCAGGATCACTCACTGGGTTAGTTGCCATCGTCCAGAAATAATGGCTTGTGGTATCCGTCTCTGGCGTTACTCCGTGGAAGCCACGCATATGGAACCCGCCACGCTCCGGATCATCCATCGAGTCAGTTCCGACATCGACCGCGCCGGTCCAGATTCGGAGATGCGATACATGAAATTCAATTTCCTGCCAACGATCGACATTGCCCTTGAAAGGGAAAGCGGCAGTGTAAGTGGGCGGTGGGACTGAGTCAGGCATGTAGCGTACAACCCGGACCATGTCACCTTCACTTTCAACCTTCATCTCGGCGTTCATGTGAATCCGCGCATTCCCGCCAATAGTTTTCAAGTGCACATAACCCAGATGGCTCAGGTCCATCAGGTTGTCGTGAATGAGCTGATACGGCGCGTCGTAGTGGTAGACGGAACCATCAAAAACATACTTTCCGCTACTGTGGACCTCGTATGCTGGTGGCTCGCAATCAGGCTCGGATGCTGCGTCAGCTCCAAACCAGATCCACACGATCTGATCACGCTCACGCACATGGTAAGCGGGTACTTTTGCCTTACTTGGGATCTTGTCCTGGCCAGGGATCTCAACGCATTTGCCGGCTTGGTTGAACAGCAAACCGTGATACCCACAGCGAACCCCGGCTTCTTCCAACGTCCCGTTAGACAGAGGCAGCGCTCGATGACAGCAGCGGTCTTCCAAGGCAGCGACTTGGCCATCGCCCATGCGGAACAGGACAACAGGCTTGTTGAGCAATGTACGCCCTACAGGTTTGTCCTTGAGCTCCCAGCTCAGCGCAGCGACATACCACTGGTTTAGTGGAAAGGCTGTGGCTTTAGGCGTTGGCGCAACCTCATAGGCGAGTTGTTCAGCAGCAGAAGTGCTCATGGCATCCTCCATCGATCAGGTTTTTATTATCGGAACTCACAAATCGAGAACCAGGCGTGGCGATTTCGAGCGGGAGCAGCAAGGTGTAAATTGGTCGTTAGCGGCATGCTCAGCTGCGGTCATGAACTGATCACGATGATCGGGGGTACCCTTCAGAACTCGTGTGATACAAGAGCCACAGACACCTTGTTCACAAGAACTGGGGATTTCGATGCCACAGTCGTCAAGCACCTCGAACACGGTGCGGTCAGCAGGGATTTGGATCACTTGCCCTGATTTCGCAAGTTCAACTTCGAATGGTTGGTCGCCCTCGTGGCTCACTGGGGCGGCGGCGAAGAACTCCCTGTGAACCTGAGACTCCGGCCAGCGGTGTTCCGCAGCGGTTTCCAAGATGTAATTCATAAAACCACCGGGACCGCACACATAGAGGTGCGAGCCGGGTTGCGGAAGCCCAAGCAAATCATGGGCGCTGATCCGCTGTTCCTCGGCACCACTGTCGTCGTGCAGATAGACACGATCCTTGAAGTCAGAGGCTTTGAGATAATCGACGAACGCCGCCCGATCGGAGGTCCTGTAGCAGTAGTGAAGCTCGAAATTAGCTCCCCGCTCATGCAGCGCATGTGCCATTGCCAGGATCGGCGTGATGCCAATACCACCAGCAAATAGCAAATGCTTGTCGCCGCCATCATCAAGCGGGAAAAGATTTCGCGGTTCACTAATTGAAATAAGCCCACCTACATCGATTTCGCTATGCATCGAAATCGACCCGCCGCGTGAAGCTGGATCTTTCAAAACACCGATGACGTAGCGGTGACGCTCAGCTGGGGAGTTGCACAGTGAGTATTGGCGAACAATGCCATTTGGCATATGGACATCGATATGAGCACCTGCGCTAAACGCAGGAAGCTCTTCAGTGCCGACCGCCCGTAATTCAAAGCTGAGAATATCGGTCGCTTCAACTTTCTTTCGGAAAACCTGAACTTTCAACATGACTTCTCCCTCCACTCAAAAAGTGGCCTACAAATTTTTTACGCGCATGCAACTATGAGTGGATAGGAACTCAGTCGCGTCGAGAGTTTGGAGAGATCATGCTAGGAGGGGACAGGCAGGCATAATTAAGGCGGGTCATGGTGGCACCTTACTCGGTTATTTTTGTATGGAGGTGGTCTGCATCGAGGCGACCATCACTTTGCACTTCGGCTGAGCTTAGAATCACTTGAATTGGTTGCGGTGTCAACCAATTCCAGTGATCATTTTCTTCTCAGCTGAGGCAGTCATATAGCTGTAACCTCTGAGCGGCCTCATCGTAAGAACATAATTTTCCATCAAAATCAGTATGTTAGGCTCATGAAGCTTTGCTGTTGGTTCCGTTCACCAGACCTTCAGGGTGTAGTCGAGGTTGATTCGGGTCTCGTTGTCACTGCGGAACGTGGCGGTTGGTTCGTGATCGTTTCGGTAGAAAGCATGCCGTAATCGAATCGCCAAGCCCGCTGCTGGGCCCGACTGCACAACGTATGCAAGCTCAAGGTCCTTGCTGGATTCCGTGAGATTGCTGCCCCCGAGCTTTGGGAGATCTATATTCGTACCGCGCATGTAGCGCGCCATGGCAGTCAGTCCAGGAATGCCCAACGCCACAAAGTTGAAGTCATAGCGAGCAACCGCCGTGCGCTCTTTCGGGTTGACGAAATCTGAGCTCATCGCACCATCGCTGAGAACAGCAGGTTCGCCACCCGCTATGTACGCCATGGCGGTGTCCCCGGTTTGGTACATATAGCCCATGCCTAGCGAGTGCCCTCCCACTTGGTAGGTAAGCATGAGGCCTGCGTTGAGGTTATCGACATTGCCCGCTTCAGCCCTGCCATTGTCACGGCTATCGAATACCCGGAAATCGCTTTTCAGCTTGCCTGGACCTAGCGGCAGGTAATGAATTGCGCCGGCAAAATCCTGCTCGTAAATGTCCTCAAGTCGAGCATGGTAGTAGCGCAGGGTCAGAGCATCCGACCATTTGTAGTCCCCACCGATGAAATCGAATCGCTCAGAGCTAGCTCCTGGGCGGAATCGACCGTTGGGTGATGCAATTGCGATGGGTTGATTGTCTGTCGAGTCGCGCAGGTTGATTCGAGTCATACGGCCAGCGTGCAGACTCAGTTGACTGATGTCCTGGGAAGTAAGGTATGCCCCCAAGAACGACTGTGGGAGAAGTCGAGCTGGGCTCGCGGTGATGACCGGAAGGCTCGGAAAATGCGTGCCCACAGCCAGTTTTGTCTCCGAGACTTTCGCCTTCAAAGCCACGCCCATCTCTGAATATTCGTCTCGCGCTTCGCGATCTTGTGGGTCGTAGGCGAGCAACTGCGTGCCTGTTCTGTCCGGCGATGAGTCAAGCTTTACGCCGATCATGCCAGTCAGATCCAGGCCAAATCCGACTGGACCCTCCGTGAAACCTGAGTTTGCTCGAAGGATGAAGCCTTGGGCCCACTCGCGAGCAGCTGATTGAGGAGATTCACCCTTGTAATCACGGTCAAGGTAAAAATTCCGAGCAGTCACTGTCACACTTGCTCCGTCAGTTAAATCGGCCATTGCCGGATTCGAGGCAATAGCTCCCGCGATGCCCAAGCTAAAGAGCCATGGGCATTTGATTTGGTCGGACATGTTCGAGCCCTTTTTTGTAGTTTTTGTTGGCGTTGATTAGGTACTTGAAAGAGCAGCTTGGGAGCGCCGCTGGGTTTTCATTAATCCAATGACGATGGCAGCCAGGACGAATGACAAGGCGAAGAACATGTACAGTTCGGAGGGTTGCCACTGTGCATCTATTAACCGCCCGGCCACCAGTGGAGACAGGATTGCGCCACTACGTCCGATCCCTATCCCCCACCCCAACCCTGTCACTCTCTGAGAGGGATCGTAGATAGAGGGAGTCAGTGAGTAGAGACCCGCGACGCAGCCGTTGACGAACACGCCAATCGCAACCACTACAGCAAAGGCAACATGTAGGTTTGCCGTTGACCTTACGAACACAGCCATCAGTAGCGCGTTGATTATCAGATAGCCCATCAACACCCGTGACAACCGAATGCGGGCAGCGAGCAGGCCGACCAGCGAGGTTCCAATGATCCCGCCGACGTTCAGCAGAACGCCACCTGTTATTCCTTGTTGATTGGACAATCCAGCAGCTACCAGCAAGCGGGGGGTCCAGCTCATCACAAAGTAAAACCCGAACATCACTAAGAAGAAGGCTGCCCACACTAGCAAGGTGGAGCGCAGTAGGCTTGGGGAGAAGAGCTCAATGAAAGAGCGTTTCATCGATGGATTGTGGGACCGCTGGAAAGCTGGGAGTTCGTGAAGCGGGGAAATATGAATTCGATCAAGCAAGGTGTTGATATGATCAAGCGCCTTTCTAGGCTGCCTCGAAATCAGAAATGCCAACGACTCCGGCAGCCACAAAGCAAGCACGGGCAGGGTCACGAGAGTTGCAATTCCGCCGTAGAAGAATACTGATCGCCATCCTGTCTCTGGGATGATTTGCGCCGCGAATATGCCACCGACGGTTGCCCCCAAAGCGTAAGCAGTGGTCTGCAAGCTGATAGCCATGCTGCGCCATTTCTTGTTCGCGTACTCGCCTGCGATCACATAGCTGCTGGCGAGGATCCCCCCAATTCCCAGGCCAGTAACCAACCGAAGTGCACCCAGCATTTCAGGTGAAGTTGCCCACGAAGACAGCAACATTCCGAAACCGGCAATCGCCACACAAACGAGGATCAGCGGGCGTCGACCATACCGGTCTGCCCACGGCGCAATGAAAAGGGAACCGACCGCCATACCGACCAGGCCGGCGCTCAAGAGGTAACCCAGCTGGGTCCCCGTTAGCCCCCAATCTGCCGAAACGGACGCTGCAGTGAACGCCATTACCAGAACGTCGAACCCGTCCAACATGTTGATGAGAAAGCAGAGCGAGATCACGCCCCACTGAAAACTGACCATGGGTTTCTCATCCATCAACTTCCCGATGGAATTATCCATGAGAGATTCCCCCGTTAGGCTGAGTCACGAGGAAGGCTGATCTTTGGGCAGCCGAAGGCGCGGGATTTTCCCGGTTTTGTACTAAGAGCATGGCGATTTACCTTCTTGTTTTCTTTATTGGTAGCAACGCAAGAGGTGAGACAGGGCGATTGCCCCGTCTCGGTAGATGTTCAGGCGCTAAACGTCTTGTGCGGATCGATTACAAACTTCTTGGGTACTCCTGCATCGAACTCGCCGTAGCCTTCAGGCGCCTGGTCCAGGCTAATTACCTGAACACCGACCACGTCGGCGATGTTGATGCGATCCCACATGATGGCCTGCATCAACTGGCGGTTGTACTTCATGGTTGGAGTCTGGCCAGTGTGGAAGCTGTGCGACTTCGCCCAGCCCAAACCGAAGCGGATGCTCAGTGCACCGATCTTGGCGGCAGCATCGACCGCGCCTGGGTCTTCAGTCACGTACAACCCTGGGATACCGATGTTGCCGGCAACGCGAGTCACCTGCATCAGCGAGTTCAGCACAGTAGCCGGCGCTTCGTGCTTGGCACCTTCGTGGCCATGTCCACGAGCCTCAAAGCCAACGGCGTCGACCGCGCAGTCCACTTCCGGCTCCCCAAGAATATCGACGATCTGCTCGTGCAGCGGGGTGTCCTTGGACAGGTCGACCACCTCGAAGCCCTGGGCTTTGGCATGGGCCAAGCGGGCCGGGTTAAGGTCGCCGACGATCACGCAGGCAGCCCCCAGCAGGCGGGCCGAGGCAGCGGCAGCAAGGCCGACCGGGCCGGCGCCCGCGACGTAGACGGTGCTGCCTGGGCCTACGCCAGCAGTCACAGCGCCGTGGTAGCCGGTAGGCAGAATGTCGGACAGGCAGGTCAGGTCACGGATCTTTTCCATGGCCTTGTCGCGTTCGGGCAGTTTCAGCAGGTTGAAGTCGGCGTATGGCACCAGCACGTACTCGGCCTGGCCACCGGTCCAGTCGCCCATGTCGACGTAGCCGTAGGCACCACCAGCGCGAGCCGGGTTGACGGTAAGGCACACACCTGTATGCATCTCTTTGCAGGAGCGGCAGCGGCCGCAGGCGACGTTGAACGGTACCGACACCAGGTCGCCGATCTGCATGCGCTCGACGTCGCTCCCTTTCTCGACGATCTCACCGGTAATTTCGTGGCCCAGGACCAGGCCGACCTGGGCAGTGGTGCGGCCCCTGACCATGTGCTGGTCAGAGCCACAGATGTTGGTGGAGACCACCTTGAGAATCACGCCGTGCTCGATCTTCTTGCCGCGTGGGTCCTGCATTTTGGGATAGTCGATTTTTTGAACCTCGACCTTTCCTGCTCCCAAGTACACAACACCTCTGTTTCCGGACATACAACCTCCTCTACATGCGCGCAGAATTGCGCGGCTTAAACGCTCCCTGTCCCTTGATATTCCGCCGACTAGGCCGAGATGAAGGCGCAGCTTGGCCGTCCGCATCGAAGCGGCTTTTTCAAGAGGAAGGGGAATCTAGGCTGCCGAGAGCTTCAAATGATGCGAAGCGTAGGCTGACTATAGGAATCGGAAAGGGCGGCAAATGTGACGTCAATCATGACTTACCCCTGGTAATTTTTTTTGTGAGGTTTCTTTCGCCATGGCATGCTGCCGAAGGCCAAGATTGAGGTTATCCTTACCGCATTTGGTTGCGGTGTCAACTAATCGCCATGAATGAAAACGTTCTCAAGGATTGCGCAGTTATGCCTGAATCGACGCATCTCAATTTGTCGCGTTACGTCCCTGGCCTGCTGACTTTCCTGGCCAATAAGCTGGCGACGGGTGCATCCCACTGTTATCGCAAGCATTTTGGGATTGGCGTGGTGGAGTGGCGCATGCTTTCCATGCTTGCGGTTGAAAATCACATCACAGCTAATCGCATCAGCCAAGTTATCGGGCTGGATAAGAGCGCGGTTAGCCGGTCGTTACAGTCGCTAGAAAAAGCAGGTTACGTCTGTTCTGAGGTCGACACTGAAGATGCACGGCGATACACCGTGAGTCTTACGGAAAGTGGCCAGGAACTCCACAATCGCGTTCTAGTCGTCGCGCTTGAGCGTGAGAGAAGGTTGCTAAGTGACCTCTCGGCGGATGAGGTGGATGTGCTGGTAAATCTGCTTGGTCGTTTGCACGCTAAGGTTAGCTACGTCAATGAATTTGACCCGGAATGCTGAATTATATCTCCAAGTCGCTACGAGCTTACCTGGTGGACAGCCAGTCCCCAGGGTGGGGCTAAGGAGCAACCTGCTGCACCAGGGAAATGTAAACAACCCTTGCCTAAAATCATGTGAAGTTAACGGATTTCTGAATGCGATCACGATCACGATTCCTAACATCCTGACCTAAAATGATTTTTTGTCATTGTTGACAGTTTTTTGTATGTACAACCGTTCATGGATCCCTACCGGTTCAGCTGGAACCTGCAATGAAAGCGACGACCATCCCGGATGGCGGTAACGCGTTGATTTGGCCTCGTTTTGCCTGGCAGATTGATCATATTTGATCAACCAGTAGGACCGTGTTAGCATTGATCCCAAGAATAGCCCCCACGCCTCGGGCGGGACTTGTCCCGTACTGCGCACCAGGGGGTTAGTTATTTCTGGCCCCATGCCCCGCAGGATGCTTTGGCATGCCGCAAGCACCCCTCTATTTCCTCAAGCCTGCGAAGCCACCCAACGCTCTGCTGCGCCACCTAAGACTCAAAGGATTAGGTACCCGCGGACAGCGAGACAAAGCCCTGCACGCCCTTGAGTTCATCGGCTATCACCGCCTGCTGATCTACATGCGGCCGCTGCAGGACCCTCAAAAGCGGTTCTTTGCCACCGTCCAGTTCGACGACATCCTACAGCTTTATGACTTTGATCGCAGGCTACGCCTTGTGTTCTTGGATGCGATTGATCGCATCGAGGTCGCGTTCCGTGCAGCGATCATCAACACCTTGGCCCAAGACAAAACCTGCGGTAGTCATTTCTACATGGACGCCATCCACTTCAAGGATTGCAAAGCTCATCGCGACGTCATGAAACAGGTGCTGGGCCTTCCGGAAAAAAATGCGGCCATCAAGCATTACTACGATAACTACAACACGCCGGCCCTGCCGCCTGTATGGACGGTTCTCGAGGCGATGACCATCGGCCAGCTTTCGCGCCTGTTCAGTGATCTGCACCTGGATCATCGCAAAACTGTAGCGGCCAAATTCGGCTACGACGAGTCTGTGTTGGTGACTTGGCTGAAAAGCCTGACCATCCTGCGAAATGTCTGCGCCCACCATGGCAGGCTGTGGAACGCGTCGATCACCGCAGATGCCCCGAAATATGCCAAGGCTATTGCTGGTGAGTTTCCCAGTCACAATGATCGAGGGCGCATTTTTGCCCGAGCAGTCGTCGTCCAGGCTTTGCTCGTAAAAATCGACCCCACCTCCGACTGGAAGGTACGGTTCAAGCAGTTGATGTCGACCCTGCCTACGGCTGGCTTAGGGAAAGCAGGTCTAACCACGGCCGAGCTTGGCCTGGTTGCAGGTTGGGAGATCCGGCCATTCTGGTCGTGATGTCGCAGCGAGAATCCTCCATCGAGCCCGCCATTGCGCGGGCTTCGCTTTACCCCTCCGCCCTCTCGGAGGATGCTTTGCACTTCAACTGCATTTGACCTGCCACAGTTGCTCCCAGCTGGTCATGTAACTGGGGCTTAGGAGTGCCCGGCGCATCCCCCAGTCCGGCGTCAGCGGAACGGCAGCGGTGCGCAAGCAGTCATGGCCCCAGCGACGGTTAATTTTATCCATGGTGGCCATAAGCGCGTCGGAGCGCTCAGGCTGGCCCGGGCTGAAAAGGTCCAGCGAGAACTCCCCTCGCTTGCGCAAATCCATCAGCAAGACTTCGGCCTTGCTGTACGCGAAGCCTGGCCGGTAGATCTGCTCGACCGCCTGCAGTGCGCATTTGGTCAGCTGGCGTACATCATCGGTGGGGTAGGGCGGTATGCACGTAGCTGTGTTCGCATACTTCGGCCCATCGCCGTGAAACGAAGTCTGAATGCCTATCCGCATAGCACCGCACAGAGAGCGCTGCTTGCGCAGTTTCTCCGCAGCACGGTGAATGTACGTAGCCAACGCCTCCTGCAGGCCTTTCAGCGTGTGTACGCGCTGTCCAAACATTTTGCTGGAGCAAATCGATTGCTTGGGCGCAACCGATTGCTCCAGGTCCATACAGGATTCGCCTTGCAGCTCACGTATCGTACGCTCGAGCACGACGCTGTATTTACGGCCCATTGCCCGTGCGTCTGCTTGCGACAGCTCCCAGGCCGTACTGATCCCGTCGCGTGCCAGGTTATCGCGCATGCGACTGCCGACACCCCAAACCTCATCGACAGGCATACGCCGGAGCAGCCATTCGACCGCCTCTGGTTTGCGCAGATCCACCACGCCTCCAGTCTTCTCTCGCCACACCTTTGAGGCGTGCTGAGCGGCTTTGGCCAAGGTTTTGGTATGCCCAATGCCGACACCCACTGGCAGCGCAGTCCATTGCAGGACACGGGCTTGAATGGCCCGGCCTACATCACCGATCGGCTCGGGTAGGCCATCAAGACTGCAGAACAACTCATCGATTGAGTACCGCTCCCATTGCGGCACCAGTGAGGCGATGGCCAGGCCAACGCGGTGACTCAATTCGCCATACAGGGTGTAATTGCTACTGAAAACTGCGACGCCGTTCTGTTCGAGGAAGCCGCGCACCTTGAAGTACGGATCACCCATCTTCAAGCCCAGGGCTTTAGCCTCGTTCGTACGAGCCACGATGCAGCCATCATT
>NZ_BCBJ01000131.1:0-24183 GCF_001320605.1 Pseudomonas sp. NBRC 111133
CGATGCCAGCGTGCTGCAGGACAGCTACGTGGCCCCGCGCAACGCGCTGGAGCAACAGATCGCGACGATCTGGGCCGAGGTGCTGAAGCTCGATCAGGTCGGTGTGACGGACAACTTCTTCGAACTGGGAGGGGACTCGATCATCTCGATCCAGGTCGTCAGCCGGGCAAGGCAGGCCGGTATCCGCTTCACGCCCAAGGCGCTGTTCCAGCATCAGACCGTACAAGACCTGGCCTCGGTCGCCACGCGCATGGAAGGCAACGGCCCGCAGATCGACCAGGCGCCGGTGATCGGCGAGACACGCTTGCTGCCGATCCAGCAGGCGTTCCTCGAACAGTCGATCGCCGAGCCACATCACTGGAACCAGGCGGTTCTGCTGACCTCGACCAAGGTCATCAATAGCGCCGCGCTGGAGAAGGCCTTGCACACGCTGCTTGAGCATCATGATGCGTTGCGCCTGCGCTTCACGCCACCCCAGGACGCGGGCGCTTGGCACGCCGCTCATTGTGCGCCGGGCGACGTCGAGGCCGGGTTGCTGTGGGCCGAGACCCTGACCGATCCGGACGCGCTACACGCCCTGTGCGAGCGCGCGCAGCGCAGCTTGAACCTGCAGCGGGGGCCGCTGTTGCGCGGTGTATTGGCGACCCTGCCCGATGGTAGCCAGCGCCTGCTGCTGGTGATTCATCACCTGGCGGTGGATGGCGTGTCCTGGCGCATTCTCCTGGAAGACCTGCAAAGCGCCTATGACCGTCACATGGCAGGTCAGCCTGCCGTGTTGCCTGCCAAGACCACCTCGACCAAAGCCTGGGCCGAACGGCTGCAGGCCTACGCGCAAAGCGAAGCGCTGCAGGCAGAGCTCGGCTATTGGCAGTCGCAGTTGCAAGGGGTTGACCCGCAACTGCCTCTGGACAGGGCGGATGGTTCGTTGCATGGCCGCCACGGCGCGACGGTGCATGCACGCCTGGACCGGCAGCAGACCTCGCGGTTGTTGCAACAGGCGCCGACGGCATACCGCACCCAGGTCAACGACTTGCTGCTGACCGCACTGGCCCGGGTGGTTGCCCGTTGGACCCAACGCAGAGACGTGCTGGTGCAACTGGAAGGGCACGGCCGTGAAGACTTGTTCGATGCGGTCGACCTGACGCGGACGGTCGGCTGGCTGACCAGCCTCTTCCCCGTGAAGCTGACCGCTGCGTCGGACCTCGGCGCCTCCATCAAGCAGATCAAGGAGCAACTTCGCGCCATCCCCGACAAGGGCATCGGCTATGGCGCGCTGCGCTACCTGGGGGATTCGCACGCACACGATGTGCTGGCTGGCCTGCCAGTGCCCCCCATCACCTTCAATTACCTGGGGCAGCTTGACAGTACCTTTGCCGAAGGCGCGGGCCCGGGCACCGAGCGATTCCTGCAGCCAGCCAGCGAAAGCAGCGGCGCCAGCCAGTCTGCCGAGGCCCTGCTGGAAAACCTGCTGTCGATCAACGGGCAGGTCTATGCCGGCGAGTTGAGCCTGGCCTGGACCTTCAGCCAGGCCATGTTCGACCGCGCCACGGTCCAGGCCCTGGCCGATGACTACATGACCGAACTCCAGGCGTTGATCGACCATTGCGTCAGCCAGGGCGCGGTCGGCCTGACACCGTCCGATGTGCCGCTGGCAGCGCTGGACCAGGCCCAGCTGGATGCGTTGCCGATCCCGGCGGCTGCCATCGATGACATCTATCCGCTCTCGCCCATGCAGCAGGGCATGCTGTTTCACACGGTCTTCGAGCAGGGCCAGGGTGAGTACGTCAATCAGATGCGAGTCAACGTCTCGGGGCTGGATATCGAGCGTTTCAAGCGTGCCTGGCAGGCAATGCTGGATCGACACGACGTATTGCGCGCCGCATTCGTCGCCCATCTGGAACGCCCGGTGCAGGTGATTCGCAAGCACGTCGAGCTGCCGTTCGACGTGCTGGACTGGGACGACCAGGACCAGGATGACCTCGAGGGGCGTCTGGATGCCTGGGCCGAGGCGGATCGTCGGCGTGGCTTCGACTTGCAGGCCGCACCGTTGCTGCGACTGACGGCTATCCGTACAGGCAGCGGCCGGCATCACCTGATTTTTACCAGCCACCATATCCTGATGGATGGCTGGAGCAATGCGCAGCTGCTGGGCGAGGTGTTGCAACACTACGCAGGCGTTGCCCTGGAGCACCCGGCAGGCCGCTACCGCGACTATATCGAGTGGCTGCAGCGCCAGGACGTGGGGCAGAGCGAGACGTTCTGGCGCCAGCAATTGCTGCACCTCACCGAGCCCACGCGCCTGGCTCAGGCGCTGCGTCAGGATCGCAGCCGCGCCGACACTGGCCATGGCGAACATCATCAGACGCTCGACCCGGCGTGCTTCCAGGCGTTGAGCGCGTTTGCCAGGCAACGGCGGGTGACGGTCAATACCTTGCTGCAGGCTGCCTGGCTACTGCTGTTGCACCGCTATACCGGCCAGGAAGGCGTGGCATTTGGTGCCACGGTTGCCGGACGGCCGGCAGACCTGCGCGGTGTCGAGCAGCAGCTGGGCCTGTTCATCAACACCTTGCCGGTGGCTGGCAGGCTGCAGCCTGACCTGCGGGTGGGGGAGTGGGTCGAACGTCTGCAGGCGCAGAACCTGAGCATGCGCGAACATGAGCACACGCCGCTCTATGACATTCAGCGTTGGGCAGGCTCGGCCGGTGAGCAGTTGTTCGACACGCTGCTGGTGTTCGAGAACTACCCGGTCGGCGAAGTCCTGCAGCAGGGTTCCAGCGCAGGCCTGGTGTTTTCGGGCACGCAGAATCGTGAGCGGACCCACTATCCGTTGACGCTGATGATCGAGTCGGGCAATGCGCTGACGATCCATTACCACTACGACCGCAGCCACCTCGGCGACACCGGCGTGGAGCAGATCGCCCGGCACTTTGCCAATCTGCTGCACGCGTTGGTGCAACATGCCGATACCCCTGTCGGTGAACTGCGGATGCTCGATGACCAGGAACAACAGCGCATCGTCCACGACTGGAACCGTACCCAGATGCAGTACCCGCAGGCGCACTGCCTGCCCGAGTTGTTCGAAATGCAGGTTGTGCGTACCCCTGAGGCCCCGGCATTGCGGTTTGCCGAACAGACCTTGAGCTACCATGAGCTCAACCAGCGAGCCAACCGGCTGGCGAGCAAGTTGCGCACGTTGGGCGTCGGGCCAGATGTGCTGGTCGCGATTGCCGTCGAACGGTCGGTGGAAATGGTCGTGGGCCTGCTGGCGATTCTCAAGGCCGGCGGCGCCTATGTGCCACTGGACCCGGAATACCCCCGCGAGCGCCTGGCGTACATGATGGAGCAGAGTGGGGCGCACTTGTTGCTGACCCTCAGTCATCTGCTGCCGCAACTGCCCACGCACGGCGCGCAGGCCTGGTGCCTGGACAGCGACTGGCATCAGGTCGAGGCCTTCGATGGCGAGAATCTCGGCATCGTGCAGCACCCCGAGCATCTCGCCTATTGCATCTACACCTCCGGTTCCACCGGTCGGCCCAAGGGGGTCGAGGTACGCCACCAGGCACTGGTCAACTTCCTCGCCAGCATGGCTGTCGAGCCTGGGATCGACGCCAGCGACCGGGTCCTGGCGCTGACTTCGCTGTCGTTCGACATCGCCGGCCTGGAGCTATACCTGCCGCTGTTGGCCGGGGCTTCGGTGGTACTGCTCGGCGAGCGCCAGAACAAGGACCCGTCGGCGCTGCAGGCGGTGATCGAGCGCCACGCCATCACCACCATCCAGGCCACACCGTCGACCTGGCGCATGCTGTTGCAGGCGCTGCCGGCGCAGACCTTGCGTGGCTGTAAGGTCATCAGTGGCGGTGAGGCACTGCCTGTCGACCTGGCCGAGCAGCTCCTGCCGTTGTGCGGTCGCATCTGGAACCTTTACGGGCCAACCGAAACGACGATCTGGTCGGCGGCGTACTGCCTGGACAACGAACACCCCTTGCCGTTGCTGGGCAAGCCGATTGCCAACACCACCTTGCAGGTCATGGCGCACGATCTCTCGACAGCCGCGGCCGGCATGGCCGGGGAACTGATGATCGGTGGCGATGGCCTGGCCCGGGGGTATCAGCGCCGCGCCGCGTTGACCGCCGAGCGCTTCGTCCCGGACCCCTACGATCGTAGCGGGCAGGGCGGTGGCAGGCTCTACCGTACGGGTGACCTGGCCAGCTATCGCAGCGATGGCCTGCTCGAGTACGTGGGCCGCATCGACCACCAGGTAAAGGTGCGGGGCTATCGCATCGAACTGGGCGAGATCGAGGCAAGGCTGATTGATGATCCTGCGGTGCGCGAGGCGGTGGTCATCGACATCGATGGGCCTGGCGGCAAGCAACTGGCCGGCTACTTGGTCTCGAACGGCGAAGTGGTCGCGACGGAGGAGCAGCGCAGCGCCTTGCGTCGGCACCTGCGCGAACAGCTGCGCGCGGCCTTGCCGGATTACATGGTCCCCGCGTACCTGACCTGGCTCGATGCGCTGCCGCTGACGCCCAACGGCAAGCTGGACCGCAAAGCCTTGCCCCAGCCCGACCTTGGCGTATCGCAGCAAGGCCATGTCGCGCCGCAGAGCGCGGTCGAGCAGCAGGTCGCTGCCGTCTGGGCACAGCTGCTGAATGTCGAGAAGGTCGGTCTCAATGACAACTTCTTCGACCTGGGCGGGCATTCGCTGCTGGCGCTGTCGGTGCTCTCGCGCTTGCAACTTTCCCTGGGATTGACCGTGGAACCGGCCGTGCTGTTCCAGCACCCGGTCCTGGGCGATTTCGCCAGATACATCGAATCCATCGGCGACGCGTCGGCTTTCGACGAAAAACTGCAGCGTCTGGATATGCTTTTTGAAGAGTTCGAGGTGAATGAATGAGTAATGATGCCGCGCTGAATATCGCCAAGCGTTTTGTCACGCTGCCGTTGGCCAAGCGCAAGCTGTATCTGCAGAAGATGCACGCCGAGAACATTTCTCCGGCCAACTTGCCAGTGCCATGCGTTCAAACACTGTTCGACGTCATCCCGGTTTCGTTCGCCCAGCAGCGCCAGTGGTTCCTTTGGCAGATAGACCCCCAGGGATCTGCCTACAACCTGCCAGTCGCCTTGAGGCTCAAGGGCGAACTGGATAGCGAGGCGTTGCGCGCGAGCTTCGAGGCACTGCAGGCACGCCATCAGACCCTGCGAACCACGTTTGGTCTGAACGACGATCAGGTGGTGCAGATCATTCATCCACAAAGCGTGTTCACGCTCGATATCGAGCAGGTCGACCGCGAACCGGCAATCGATCTCGAACAGCGCCTGCAGGCGCTTGTAGAGGCCGAGGCCCGCGCGCCTTTCGATCTTGAGCACGATCGGCCTGTCCGAGTCAGGCTGCTACGGGTAGCAGAAGATGATCATGTGCTGATCATTACGCTGCACCATATCGCCACTGACGGCTCGTCGATGCACCTGATGGTCGAAGAGCTGATCCAGCACTACGGGCATCACTGCATGGGCCAGCCCCTCGCGCTTCCTGAGATGCCGATTCAGTACGCCGACTATGCCATCTGGCAAAGGCACTGGATGGAAGCGGGGGAGCAGGAGCGACAGTTGGCGTTCTGGAAGCAGCACCTGGGGACCGAGCACCCGGTTCTCGAGCTGCCCAGCGACCGCCCGCGCCCAGCGAACCAGTGTTTCGAGGGCGCCAGCGTGCACCTTGAGGTCGAACGCCGTCTGGCCGATGCCCTCAAGCAACTGGCGCAGCAGCAGGGTGCGACACTCTTCACGCTGCTGCTGGCCAGCTTCCAGACCTTGCTGCATCGATACTGTGGGCAGGATGACATCCGCATCGGCATCCCGGTCGCGAACCGCAACCGTGTCGAAACCGAGCGGCTGATCGGCTTTTTCGTCAACACCCAGGTGCTCAAGGCCGAGTTCGGTTCGCTTGTGCACTTCAGCGACCTGCTGGCCCAGACGCGCCAGATGACGCAGGATGCCCAAGCCCACCAGGACCTGCCTTTCGAACAACTGGTCGAGGCGCTGCACCCTGAGCGCAGCCTGAGCCACAGCCCGCTGTTCCAGGTCATGTACAACCACCAGAAAGTCGCCGCAGGTACGCAGCGTAGCCTGCCTGGCCTGCTGGTCGAGCACATTGCCTGGCAACGCAAGACGGCGCAGTTCGACTTGACCCTGAACACCGTCGAGCACGACGAAGGTATCTCGGCAGAGCTCAATTACGCCACGGCGCTGTTCGATGAGCCAACCGTGCAACGCATGGCGCGGCACTGGATCAACCTGCTGCAATCGATCGTTAACCATCCTCGGCAACGGATCGGCGAGCTGCCCCTACTCGCGGCCGATGAACAGCAGGAAATTCTCGAACACTGGAACCACACCCAGGCATCTTATCCCGCTGATCGGAGCGTGCATCAGTTGATCGAGGCGCAGGCAGGCGAAACACCTGATGCCTTGGCCGTTCTGTTCGGCGAACAGCAGCTCACCTATCGACAGCTCAATCAGCGCGCCAACCGCCTCGCTCACGCATTGCGCGAGCAGGGGGTAGGGCCCGACGTGCTGGTCGGCATCGCGGTCGAACGCTCGCTGGAAATGATCGTGGGCCTGCTGGCTATCCTCAAGGCCGGCGGCGCCTACGTTCCCTTCGACCCTGAGTATCCGAGGGATCGGCTTGCTTACATGATGGACGACAGCGGGATCGGGTTACTGCTGACGCAGCGTGCATTGCTCGAACACCTGCCGATCCCTTCCAGTGTGCGCAGCATTGTGCTGGATGACGACGACAGTTGGCTGACGGCTTTCAGCGCCAACGATCCCGTGCACCTCACCCACCCCGAACACCTTGCCTACGTGATTTACACTTCGGGCTCGACAGGGCGACCGAAAGGTGCAGCCAACGCGCACCAGGCATTGGTCAACCGCCTTATCTGGATGCAGAAGGCCTATGGTCTGGGCGCCGCTGATACGGTCCTGCAAAAGACCCCCTTCAGCTTCGACGTCTCGGTGTGGGAGTTCTTCTGGCCCCTGTTGACCGGCGCCAGGCTGGCGCTTGCGCAACCGGGTGACCACCGCGACCCTGAGCGCTTGGTGAGCACCATTCAGCGACACGGTGTGACGACGTTGCATTTCGTGCCATCGATGTTGCAGGCGTTCATGACCTGCGAGCATGTCGAGCGCTGCGATACCTTGCGACGTGTCGTCTGCAGTGGCGAGGCGTTGCCTGCCGATCTGTCGGAGCAGACCTTGGCCCGATTGCCACACGCCAGTCTGTACAACCTTTATGGCCCTACCGAAGCTGCGATCGACGTAACCCACTGGACCTGCCGGCCATCGTGTCCGGGCAGCGTCCCGATCGGCACGCCCATCGACAACCTCAAGACGCACATTCTCAGCCGCGATCTGCTTGCGCTTCCTCATGGCGCAAACGGCGAGCTCTACCTGGGCGGCGTCGGCTTGGCGCGAGGCTACCATCGCAGGCCGAGCCTCACCGCCGAACGGTTCGTCCCGGACCCTCATGATGCCAGCCAGCAGGGCGGGGGGCGGCTGTACCGCACCGGCGACCTGGCGCGTTATCGAACAGGGGGCGTGATCGAGTACGCGGGGCGTATCGATCATCAGGTGAAGATCCGCGGCTTGCGCATCGAGCTGGGCGAGATCGAATCCAGTCTGCTTGAGCATGCGGGTGTTCGCGAGGCGGTAGTGATCGACATCGATGGGCGCCATGCCAAGCAGCTGGCTGCGTACCTGGTGCTTGATGAAGGGGCGGCCAGTCATGAGGAAATCCTGCAACATCTCAAGGCGGCATTGCCCGACTACATGGTGCCGAGCTACCTGGTGGTGCTGCAGGCCTTGCCGCTTACCCCCAATGGCAAGCTGGACCGCAAAGCGCTGCCCAAGCCGGATGTGAGCCAGCAGCAGAAAGCCTACGTGCCACCGCAGAGCGCGCTTCAAGCGAAGCTCGTGAGCATCTGGGCCGATGTGCTGAAGCTTGAAAGAGTGGGCATCACCGACAACTTCTTCGAGCTTGGAGGCGACTCGATCGTGTCGATCCAGGTCGTCAGTCGGGCCCGTCGGGAAGGTATACGTTTCACGCCCAAGCAGTTGTTCCAGCACCAGACCATCCAGGGGCTGGCGTCCGTGGCAGAGCAGGATGACGGCGGCACGTCGACGTTCGACCAGGGGCCGATCATCGGCAAGGTGCCCTTGCTGCCCGCCCAGGCACGCTTTTTCGAACTGCAGGGCAATGGTGATGCGCCTGGCAGCGTGGTGATGACGCTCAGACCTACCCGTGCGCTTGACCCCGACACGACGGAAAAGGCCTTGCAGGCCGTATTGGCGCACCACGACGGGTTGCGGTTGGCGTTCAATGCCGCGCAGGAGGCGCACGGCGCGCCGCTTTGCGAACACCAGGCGCTTTGGCAGAAGGAGCCCGTGCTGTGGCATGCAGCCGTGCAGGACCCGGCACAGTTGGACGCGTTGGCCAGGCAGGCGGGTGCCAGCCTCGATGTCCATAGAGGCATCCTGGTCCGGGCAGTCCTGGCGACGCTGGCAGATGGCAGCCAACGGCTGCTGCTGGTAAACCATGCGCTGGCGATGGACGAGGCATCCCGGGACATCGTCCTGCAGGATCTGCGCCTGGCCTGCGAGCAGCTCGACGCAGGGCAACCTGTGGCGCTTCCCGCCAAGTCCACCTCGGTTCAGCGCTGGGCGTATTCCGTGCATGACTCGCTCGAGGATGCTCCGAGCGTATTGAGCCATTGGCAGAAGGCACTGGCCGGGATCAGTGACGAGCTGGTTGGCAGCCCACGAGAAGCAGGGGCGCCCGCCGACAGTGCAACGTTGGGTACCTGGCTGGACCTCGACCTGACCCGACGCCTGACAGAGCAGGCCGCCGCAGCCTACCGCGCCGAGCCCGGCGACCTGCTGCTGGTCGCGCTGACGCGTGTCTTGGCCCGCTGGACAGGCCAGGACAGGGTCTTGCTTGGCGTGCAGGCTGATACCCGTCGCCAGACATGCTCGGGTATCGATCTGAGCCGCACGGTTGGCTGCCTGGATTATCCGTTCCCTGTCGTTCTCGACATTGACAAGACCACGCTGGATGGCGCGATCAAGGGGCTCAAGCAACAGTTGCGTACGGCTGCAGACAAGCGCCTGTCGTTCGCCGCGTTACGCTATCTGGGAGACGAAGCCAGCAGGGAAACCTTGGCCGCATTGCCGGTGCCGCAGTGCTCCTTCAGCTACCGGAAGGCGCTGGCCAACGTGCTGTTCGAGCCATTGCAGAACGGGGAAGGGCGTGAATCGTCGTGCGGCAACGGTCTGTCGGTCGATGCTCGGGTATGGCCGGAGGGGTTGCGCATCGACTGGCGCTTCAGCTCACGGCGTTTCAGCGATTCCACCATTCAAGGCCTGGCTGAAGCGTTCCATCTGGAGCTTGTGGCGCTGATCGAGCACTGCACCCTGCCAGGCGTCGCAGGGGCCACCCCGTCCGACTTCCCGCTGTGTTCGCTCAGCCAGACGCAACTGGACGAGCTGCCGGTTCCGATCGCCGAGATCGCCGACATGTACCCGCTGTCGCCTGCACAGAAGGGCATGCTGTTCCATTCGATCGAAGACAGTGGCAATGATCTCTACATCAACCAGGTCAGCCTGCCAATCAGCGGGCTCGATATTGAGGCGTTCGTCGGCGCATGGGCAGCGGTCATCGCACGGCACGAGGTATTGCGCACCAGTTTCCACTGGGTCGGGCTGGATGAGCCGGTACAGATCGTGCACGCCCAGGCGCACATGCCGATGCGCGAAATCGACGCCCGGGCGGATGCAGCGCCGGACAGGTTGGCCGGTGAGGTCGCGCGTGAGGAGCTGGTGGCAGGTTTTGACCTGACGCAGGCGCCGTTGCACCGCATGGTGCTGGTTCGACTGACGTCGTCGAGTTACCAGATGATATGGACGAGCCATCACCTGTTGATGGATGGCTGGAGCAAGTCCAGGCTGTTTGTCGAACTGATGCAGCATTACGCCGGCCAACCGGTCACTGGCTCCAGCGGCCGCTACGGCGATTTCATCGCCTGGTTGCAGGCGCAGGACAAATCTCGTCAGGAAGCGTTCTGGCGCGCCAGCCTGGCGCACAGCGAGGTGACGTCGCTCAGTCAAGCCGTGTACCCACGGCACACTTCGGATGAACCGGGCCACCACGCGCTGTATACCCGGCGTGACGCCGCATGGACCAAACGTCTTCAGCAGTACTGCCGAACGTTGCGTATTACCCCTAACACCCTGATCCAGGGCGCCTGGCTTCTGCTGCTGCAGCGCTACACGGGCAAGCGCAACGTCACGTTCGGCGCGACCGTGGCCGGGCGCCCAGAGTCGCTGCAGGATGCCGACACCACCTTGGGCCTGTTCATCAATACCTTGCCTGTGTCGCAGACGCTGGACCCTCTGATGCGCCTGGCGGACTGGCTGCAGGCCTTGCAGGCCTACAACGTCGAGCTGCGCAACTGGTCGCATACGCCGTTGAACGAGGTTCAACGCTGGTCGGCCGTGCCGGGGCAGAAACTCTTCGACAGCATCATCGTCTTTGAGAACTACCCCATCGACGAAGGTTTGCGTGAGGCGCCCGAGGCAGGTCTGGAGTTTGGTGATTCCAATGACGTGGGGGTCACCAACTTCCCCATGGACCTTGCGGTTCACCTCAACGATACGCTGATGATCGAGTACCTTTACCTGCGCAATGCGTTCAGCGAACAGGCGGTCGACGGTATTCGCCAGACCATGGAGTCGGTGCTTGAAACCCTGCTGCAGGATGCGCAGGTACGCCTTGGCAACCTGGACATTGTGCCCGCTGCGCAGCGCGCCCCTGTCGCCGACACTGCCACGCAAGCGCTGGCAAGCTACCGCCCGGAACGGATGGCAGAGCTGATCATCGAGCACGCCCACGATCGCCCCGATGCCATCGCCCTGGTCTGCGGTGATGAGCGCATCAGTTATGCGGAGCTGGACCGCCGTTCGGGGCGCCTGGCACTTGCCTTGCAGGCAAGCGGTGCCGGACCTGAAACGGTGGTTGGGGTGGCATTGCAACGCTCGGCGGAGCTGGTGGTCGCGCTGCTCGCCGTAATGCGCACAGGCGCTGCCTATGTGCCATTGGACCTGGAGTATCCGATGGAGCGCCTGGCCTGGATGATCCAGGATTCAGGCATGTCGTTGATGATCACTCGGCCAGAGTGCCGCGACGCTCTGCCGGAGCATGGCCACCTGCCCGTTCTCGCGCCTGATGCGCAGCCTGCCGATGCAGGCCCGGCGTTCGTCGACATTGCCGTGGACGAGCGTTGCCTGGCCTATCTGATCTATACATCGGGATCGACCGGCAGGCCCAAGGCCGTGGCGGTGTCTCAAGGCCCTCTGAGCCGGCATTGCCAGGCGATCATGCAGCTCTATGAAATGGGGCCTGCAACGCGAGAACTGCACTTCATGTCCTTCGCCTTCGACGGGGCCCAGGAGCGCTGGCTCAGCGTACTTGCGAGCGGGGGCGCTCTGGTTATTCGCGATGGCGAGTTGTGGACCGCCGAACAGACGCTTCAGGCACTTTGGCAGCATGAAATCACGATCGCCTGCTTCCCTCCCGCCTACCTGAAACAGCTGGCAGAAGCAGTGCATGACGCGGGGCACGAGCCACCGCCAGTGGATATCTACTGCTTTGGCGGCGATGCCGTGCCCGAGCAGACCTTCGAGCAGGTCAAGGCTGCACTCAGGCCACGGCTGTTCACCAATGGCTATGGCCCGACCGAGACCGTGGTCACGCCGTTGCTCTGGAAGGCGGGCGGCGGCGCACGCTGCGAGGCTGCCTATGCACCCATCGGCCATGCGGTCGGCTGCCGTACGCTGCACATCCTCGACAATGACCTCAATCCGTCTGGTATAGGCTTTGCCGGTGAACTGATGATCGGCGGTGATGGCATCGCCCGTGGTTACCATGGCCGTGCGGGCCTGACGGCGGAACGATTCGTGCCGGATCCGGCTGGCGAGGGCGGGCGCATGTACCGCAGTGGCGACGTCGTCCGACAGCGCCTGGATGGATTGGTCGACTACGTGGGGCGTGCCGACCATCAGGTCAAGCTGCGTGGCTTCCGGGTCGAGCTTGGTGAAATCGAAGCGTGCCTGCGGGCGCAGCCTGGCATCCGCAATGCCCTGGTGGTGGTCAGGGAAAGCCCGGTAGGCAAACAGCTTGTAGGCTACGTTGTCAGTGAGCAGGCGGGTATCGCTGGCGAACTGAAGGCGCGCCTGGCCGACCACTTACCCGATTACATGGTGCCTGCCTACCTGATCGAGTTGGCGCAATTCCCTGTCACACCCAATGGAAAGATCGACCGCCTGCGATTGCCTGAACCCGAGTTCATTTCGACGCAGTTCCAGGCAGCGAGAAACCAGCGGGAATCGATCCTGGTGGATATCTGGGAGCAGGTTCTGCAGGTCGACGATTTGAGCATCACCGATAATTTCTTCGAGCGGGGAGGGGACTCGATCCTCAGCCTGCAAGTTGTCTCTCGTGTCAGAAACCATCCGCAGCTTGACCTGGATCTCAAGCTGCGCGACTTGATGCGCTATCAGACGATCGAGGCGATCGTTGCCCATTGGGAGGCCGCGCCTGCGGTGGTTGAGGCGCAGCTGTCGACAGAGGTCGACCAGCGCCTGTTCAACCTGCTGCCTATCCAGCAGTGGATGTTCGAGCAGCAGCTGCCCGATCCGGCCCATTTCAACCAGGCATTGATGCTCAGGCCCCGGGCGGCCCTGGACCTCGTCGCCCTTGAGCAGGCGCTGCAGCATGTCGAACTGCATCACGACGCGCTGCGGCTGCGTTTCTCCCAGCCGCACGGGCAGTGGATGCAGTGCTATGGCGAGCCTTCCGGTAGCACGACGCCCAGGCTGAACCTGCACCGTGTCGAGAGCATGGAGGCGATGACGGCACTGGCCAACCAGGCGCAACGCAGCCTCGATCTGGCGCAAGGCCCACTCTGGCGCACCCTGCATATCCAGCTGCCGGATGGGCAGGCGCGGTTGCTGTTGATCCTTCACCACTTGGTCATGGACGGTGTGTCATGGCGCATTCTCCTCGAGGACCTGCAGACTGCCTATGCGGCGTGCTGCCTTGGAACAGACCCTGTGCTGCCTGCACGGACCAGCAGCTACCGGTCATGGGTCGAGCGTCTGCAGGCCGAGGCAACATCCATCGAAGCGCAGCAGGGCGACTGGTGGCTTGATCAGGTTCGTCCTTGCGCCGGGAAGCTGCCCTGCGACAACCCGCGCGGTCGCAATCACTCCAGCCAACAGGCGGTGAGCCATTTCCGGCTGACGCCGCAACAAACGACGCAGCTCCTGAAGCAGGCGCCGGCTGCCTATGGCACGCAGGTCAATGACATCTTGTTGACCGCACTCGGGCGTGCACTGGGCCGCTGGACCGGCCAAGAGGCGGTGATGGTGCAACTGGAAGGCCATGGCCGCGAGGACCTGTTCGAGGGCGTCGATGTCTCGCGTACCCTCGGCTGGTTCAACAGCCTGTTCCCGGTCCGCCTCACATCACGCCTGGACGACCCGGCAGCGCAAGCCATTCGCAGCACGCAGCGGCAGCTGGCAGCCATCCCCGAAAAGGGTATCGGCTACGCGGTCTTGCGCCAGTTCGGTTCGGGTGAGATGCGTCGGCAACTGCTTGAAGGGGCCCAGGCCGAGGTCACCTTCAACTACTTCGGGCAGTTCGATCAGCACTTCGACGAGCATGCGTTGCTGGAGCCAGCTGCCGATGATCCGGGCGATTGCTACCACGCCGATGCCAACCTGGTGAACCAGCTGCAGACGGTAGGGCAGGTCTATGACGGGGTGCTCTCGTTCCGCTGCATCTACAGCAAACGCCGCTACAGAGCCAAGACGATAGAGCGGCTGATGGAACAGTTCCAGCGCGAGCTGGTGGCACTGATCGAACATTGTGTGGACGTGACTGTCCCGGCCTGACGGCCGAGGACAGCAGCGCCGAGCATTTAGGGAGTTTCATGTTGAATAACGCGTTGGAAGCCTTCCTCGACCTGGCTGGCTTGAACCTTGATATCAAACCGCTGCACACGCTTTCTCCGGCCCAGGCACGGGCAACCTTCGAGTCGTCTTCGCAACGACTGCGCTGGCCCGTGCCTTGGGATCTGCGGGTCGAAGACCTGTCGGCTGTCGTGCGCGATGGCAGTTCGCTTGCGTTACGGCTTTACCGACCCTCGGTTGACGCGGGCGAGAACTTGCCGGTGGTGCTGTATTTCCACGGTGGGGGCTACGTGGTAGGCAGCCTGGACTCGCACGACGGCGTATGCCGAGAGCTTGCCGGGCGTACCCGTTGCGCGGTGCTTTCGGTCGGTTACCGGCTTGCCCCGGAACACCGGTTCCCGACGGCCCACGAGGACTGCGCAGACGCCGTGCAGTGGCTGGCGACCCAGGGGCGGCGCCTGGGGCTCGACCCGGCCCGGGTCGTGTTCGCCGGTGACAGCGCAGGGGCCACCTTGGCCGCTGCGCTGGCGATCGAAGCGGCAAGGCAGGGCCCGCAGGCGGCGATAACGCCTGTTGGCCAGCTGCTGTGCTACCCGATAACGGATGCAAGCTGCAAGCGTTCGTCGCACACCGTGTTCGGTGAAGGGTATTTGCTGGAAGACGAGACACTCGACTGGTTCTACGCGCAGTACGCGCAGTCCGACGAAGACCGCCGGGATTGGCGTTTCTCACCGTTGCTGGCGGATGAGCTTGCGGGGCTTGCACCTGCGATCATTCTGTTGGCAGGCCTGGACCCGCTGCTGGATGAAGGCAAGGCCTACGCGGCGCGGCTTGAGCAGGCCGGGGTGAGCGTTGAATGTATCGTGGCAGAGGGCCTGACTCACGATCTGCTGCGAACACTGTCCATCGTGCCGGAAGTCACGGAGGTCTACGACCAGCTTGCCGTCGGCGTGCGCCGTTGGTTGCAGGCCGAAGGTACCGGCAGCCGATAACGCTGGCCGGGACGCAAAAAAATCCGATGCCCGTTTCCGGGCATCGGATTTTTTGCATTGCGGGCTAAGGTCAGCCCAGCGGCTCAGTTTTCGTAGCGCAGGGTAAGGCCGAAGTTACGCGGCGCTCCGAAGTAGTTGCCCAGGTTGCTGTTGAAGACAGACGAATAGTACTTCTTGTCGAACACGTTGTTCAGGTTGAGTTGCACGCTCAAGTTGTTGTTGATCTTGTACTGCGTGTTGAGATCGACAAGGTTGTAGGCGCTCTGCTTCACATCGCCCAGGTAGATCTTGCTCTGGTGGTAGACGTTGCCACCGACTCTCCAGTCCTGGAAGCGGCCAGGCAACTGATAGTTTGTCGCGACCTTGAACAGTCGTTGTGGGGCCGTTTCGGTCGAGTAGTCAGTACCTTTCTTGGCGCCGGCGACATACTCGGGATGGCTGTAGGTGTACCCCGCCATCACGTTCCACTGCGGCAGGACCTCACCCCCGACCTCGATGTCGAAACCACGGTTGCGTACCTTGCCGCCTTCCTCATAGCAACTGGAGGCACCGCCTGGGCCACATTTGCCATCTCCGTTGATCTTCTGGGGCATGTGGCTCTGGTCTACCTGGAAGAGCGCAATGGCGGTGTTGACGCGGCCACCCAGAAACTCGTTCTTGATCCCGACTTCGTAGTTGGTGCCGGTGATCGGGCTGAGCAACTTGTTATCCAGGCCATAGTTGGCCTGCAGTTGGTAGATTTCGGTGTAGCTGGCATAGACCGAGGTGTTGTCGGTGACATCGTAGACGATGCCGCCATACGGGATGATCTTGTTCTTTTCCTCGAACGGTTCCATCTCGTCCGGTGACTCGTACTTCACCGAGCTCAGGCGGCTGCCCAAAATCACGTGCAGGTCGTCGGTAGCGTTCAGGCGCGTCGCGGCATAAACCCCCTTGTCCTTGCGCACCGCCCGGTACTGCTCGCGCTCGCCACTGTACGTAGGGGTGGCGACCAGGTGAGGGTCGAAATCGAGAATGTCGACGGTCGTGGGGTTGTTGTTGTAACGCGATTCGTTGATGAAGCGATCCTTGCGTGCCGTGGCACCGAAGACCAGCTCGTGCTTGCGACCGAACAGGTCGAACGCACCATTGAGCGCCGCATCGAGGCTGATCTGCTCGTCGTCGTACTTGGTATCGTTGGTACGCAGTTGGAGCTGGTCGTTGCCCACGTTGGTGCCGTACAAGGCCAGGAAGTCAGCATTGGACCAGGTCATGCTGCCGTTCACGGTCAGCTTCCAGTCCTCGTTGAATTCGTGGCGAACGTCGCCGAACACGGTGCGGTTGATCTTGTTCAGGTGTGCCCAGCCCGGCGCGAAGGAAGTCGATCGGGAGAAGGGGTAAAAGCTGCCGCTTTTCTGAGTTGGCAAGCCGCCCCAGTCATATCCGCCATTGTTGTCCTTCTGCAACACGGTACCCAGGCTGACGGTTGTCCAGTCGCTCAGGTCGGCTTCGCCGATCGCATAGAACAGCTGGTTGTCCTTGTTGGCCCTGTCCACGAAACTGTTGCCGGCACTGTAGAGCATGACCGTGCGCCCGCGAAGGGTGCCTTCGGCATTGAGCGGGCCACCAACGTCGATCTGGCCGCGGTAGTTGTCCCACGACCCTGCGCCGATCTCGGCCTTCATCTGGTAGGTATCGCCCGGGCGCTTGCGCACCAGGTTGATCGCTGCCGAGGGCGAGCCGGCGCCTTGCATCAGGCCGTTCGCGCCGCGAACGATCTCGACCCGATCATAGATCGCCATGTTGTTCACCGAAGTGACGTCCATGGAAAAACTTTCCGAGATGCTGCTTGGCACACCGTCGTACTGCAGGTCGTTGACCTGGAAGCCCCGCGAGAAGTAACGCGAACGCTCGGTACCGAAGTCCTTCACGGTATTGATACCGGTGGCAGCGCGCGCGACATCGTCGAGTGACTGCATGTTCTGGTCGTCCATCTGGCGACGCGTCACCACACTGACCGACTGTGGGGTTTCGCGAGGCGACAGGGCCAGCTTCGTTGCGGTATTGGTGGAACCGGTGATGTAAGACCCTGTTCCCTCGGTCGTGGCACCCAGGGTTCTCGACTGGATACTCGTGGCATCGAGCAGCATCGCGCTGCCACCTTCGTAGGCCGCCTGCAAGGTCAAGGTGTTGTCGCGCAACTGATAGCGCAAGCCACTTTCCCTGAGCAGCACGCGTACCGACTCATCCAGATTGTAGCGGCCGCTCAACGCACCTGAGCGCAGGTTCTGTACGGCATCGGGCTCATACAACACCTGCACGTCGGTCTGCTCCGCAAATGCCTTCAGCGCCGCGCTCAAGGGCTGTGCCGGGATATTCAAGGTCAGTTGCTGATCTTGCGCCTGGACGGCCAAGGGCAGGGCCAGGCTCAGGGCCAGTGCTGGCAGTTGGGCGTTGAATGCGCGTCGAAGGCCAAGCGCCCGGGTCAAGTGATTCAATCGAAGGTGGGTGGGCATTTCGGTGCTCGTTGTAGAGGTTGAGTGGATAGGCTGGGCAGATCTTTTTTTAGGGTGACTAGGGGTATGACGCACGGCTGATGACAAACCGGAATGCAAATGTTTCGCTTTTATTGCATCAGGCGACGCACGCCTCGACGACCACCTTGCCGGCCGCCATGCGCACCAGCTGGTCGGCGACATCGAAATAGCGGTCATCGTGGCTGATGACGATGATGGTCTTGCCCAGGCGCTTCAGCTCGGGCAGCAGCTCGGTGTAGAAGATGCGCCGGAAGGTCGGGTCCTGGTCTGCAGCCCACTCATCGAACACCAGCACCGGGCGCTCTTCGAGCCAGGCATTGATCAGCGCCAGCCGCTTGCGTTGCCCGGTCGAGAGGTCGGTGGTGGTGAAGCTGCCGTCGCGGATGCTGACCTTGTGTGCGATTTCCAGCCGCTTGAGATAGACCTCGGCGCTCTCTGGCACCTGCTTGGCGCCCAGGAAGGGGTCGTCGAACAGGTAGTAATCGGAAAAGATGGTGGTGAAGAGCTGGCGATAATCGTCGCGATCCCGCGCGGTGATGGGCTGGTCGTTGATGCGAATCTCGCCTTGTTGCGGCGGGTACAGGCCTAACAGCAGCTTGATCAGGGTGGTCTTGCCACAGCCGTTCTCGCCAACGATGAAGACGATATCGCCCTGGCGGATCTGCAGGTTTACCGGCCCCAGGGTAAACGGTGCGTTGCCGTCGACCGGGGGGAAGGCGAAGCGCACATCACGCAGCTCGAGGGTGCGCAAGGCGGGCAGCTGGCTGGCCTTGTCTTCGAGCAGCAGGTGCGGCTCTGGCGAGGAGAACCGTTCGGACAGCTCGGCAACCCGGCGGAAGGCGATCTGGGCGCGGCTGATGATTGGCAGCGTGCCTATCAGGTATTCCAGTGGGCCTTTCATGTACAGCAGCACCAGGACGAAGCCGCTCATGACCGCTTTGTCGCTGTTGGGCCATAACGATTGCAAGGCGAGTGCCAGGCCGATGACCACGAAGAACAGCATCGAGCCGAAGGTCTTGGCGATGACGAAGGTATTGATGGAGCGGATCTGGGTATCGCGAATCAGGTCGGCCGTGCCCTGGATGTTGCGGCTGAACATGCGTTGACGGCGAGTGCGGTGGATGCGCAGCTCCTTGGCGCCACCGGCGATCGCATTGTAGTGTCGTTGCAGCTCATCCTCGGCATCACGCGCCGCGACGAACCCCTGCATGCCCCGGGCCCGTGCGATGTACTGGACGACGGTGCCGAGGGCGATAGCGGTCAGGATCAGCAGGAACATGGGCAAGGACAGCATGGCCAGGTAGCCCAGGCAGCCCAGGGTGACGGTCAGGGCGATCGCCAGGGGCGCGAAGGCGAAGGCGAAATCGCTGATGGTGTCCACGTCGTGCGTCAACACCGGAATCAGCCGATGGCTGCGATAGCGCTCGATTTGTTCGATGGGGGCCGACAGCACCTTCTCGCCCAGCGTTTTGCGCAAGGCGGCAATGATGTGCTGGCCCACTCGGTTGCTACCGATGTCGGAAAACACCGAGCTGGCCAGGGCCACCAGGCAAAGCCCGGCGAAGCCCCAGACCACACCTTGGGTCAGGCCGGAATCGTCGTGCAGGGCCCGGTTGATGGTGGCCAGCAGAAAGGTGATGCTGAGGCCGCCGACCATGCCCAGGATGACGGAAAGCGCGACGGTGTATTTAAACGGCTTGAGCAGGGCGAAGAGGTCCTGCACGGCGCCGCGGGTGGGCTGGGACATGATGTGCTCCTGAGTAGATCAGCCGACGCTGGCGGGGGGAGCAGCGCCTTGCGTGCGCTGCAGTTGGGTAGGTGTTAAACGAAGCCGCGGAGGGTGGATTTAGGCGGCTGCCTTCAGCCGTGCATGACGTCAAGAAACGCCTTCAGGAAGGTCTGCATCTGCGCCGGTGTGCCGACACTGACACGCATCCATTGCGGCCACGCCTCGAATACCCGCCCGACCCGGATGTTGCGTTGCGCGAGCGCCTCGATCACAGGTTTGGCGGGGCGGCCGAGGGCCACCATGAAGCAGTTGGCCTGGGCGTCGGTGCAGCGGTAGCCGGCCTTTTGCAGGGCGTCGATCGTGTTTCGCAGAATGCCTCGATTGATGTGTTTTCGTTCGCTGACCAGGTCTTCTTGTTGCAGGCTGGCGATGCCGCCCATGGCAGCGGCAAGTGGCACGAAGTTGTAGCCGTTCAGGCGTTGCAGGTCGGCGAGCAATGCCGGTTTCCCGACCACCAGCCCCAGGCGGGCACCGGCCATGCCATAGAGCTTGGAGAACGTTCTCAGGACCATGACGTTGTCATGGCTGACCGCCAGGTCCAGGCAGGATGGCGCGTCGGTAAAGTGGATATAGGCCTCATCGATGATCGCCAGGCTGCCTGCCGGCTTGTGGGTGATCAGGTGCTCGATGTCGGCGCGTGGGGTCAGCGTGCCCGTGGGATTGTTCGGGTTGCACAGGTACAGCACCCCGGGTTGCCGGGTGGCGGCGAGCATGCCGCGTACGTCATGGGCGTGACGAGCATCGAGCTGCACCTCATGCACGGTTGCGCCGACAGCCCTGGCGCCATTGGCCACCGAGTCATAGGTCGGCGCGGCGGTGACCACGGTGCGCTTGTCGGCGTGGCGAGCCAAGGCGTATTGCAACGGCGAGCGGGAGCCGCAGAAGACCGCCACATGGTCTTCGGGTACCTGGTTTTGCCGGGCGAACAGCTCAGCCAGGCGGTATTCGTGTTCCGGAAAGTAGTGCCCACTCTGGCGAGCGCCCTGGTGCATTGCTTCGAGTGCCGAAGGGCAGGGGCCATACGGGCTCTCGTTGTAATCCAGGCGGATGATGGCGTCGTCCGCCGGTGGATCGCTCGCTGCGCCCGCCGCCCAGACGGGCATGGCGGGGGCAAGGCCGGTCAAGGTAGCGGCGGCGACGAAACGGCGTCTGCTCAAGGTGGGCATGGTCACTCTCCCTGTGGATTGTCAGTTGGGTTCACCGTCCTGAAGGGCGCGGGCTACCCGAAAGCCCAGCCAGTCGCCGCGCACGTCGGGTTGGCGCTCGTTGCGGTTGCCCGAGCGGGAGAAGATGGGCGGTTCCAGGTAGTCGTTGCCGCGAATCTGCCGGTGTGTGCAGGTACCACCGGTGGTCCAGGCGCTGCCGTCGGTGGGCGCGCCAACATAATCGGTATGCCAGCAGTCCTCGACCCACTCGTAGACGTTGCCATGCATGTCGTACATGCCGAATGCATTGGCAGGGAAGCTGCCGACCGGTGCCGTGTAGGTGAAGCCATCACGCGGCCCGTAGGTGTTGGCATGCTTGCTGATCTGATAGTCCCCTTCCTGGTCGAAGGGGAACGGGAAGGGGCCGGTGGAGCCGGCGCGGCCGGCGTACTCGCGTTCGGCCTCGCTGACCATGCGGTAGGGCTTGCCGGTCTTCTTGGCGAGCCAGGCGATGTAGCCGCGCGCCTCATCCCAGGTCATGCAGACCGCAGGCTGCGTCGGGCCTTGCGGGTAGCTGGGCTTGCCGTTCTTGCACAGCCGCCCCGGGCGGTCGTCGCCGTCGGGCAGCACCGTGTGGGTCTCCTTGGCATAGGCCTGCCATTGCCCGGCAGTCACATGGAAGCGACTCATGGCGAAGGCCTTGGCGAAGGTCACGGTGTGCAACGGACCTTCATCGTCCTGTTTGCCCAGTTCGTCATCGGGGGTGCCCATCACGTAGCTGCCGGCAGGCAGCACGACCATTTCCGGGCAATCCTTGCAGTCTTTGAAAACCTTGCCCGGTGCAGCCGGGTCGGCAGCGAGGGCTTCGAGCGACAGCGAGAGACAACCGAGGGCAATCAGTGAGGTCAGCCGTTTCATGGGTTTCCTTACGGGTAGTGGGCAACGGGAGGAGGGGCCGGCCTGGCGGCCTTCTGGGCGGCTTCCCACACACGCAGGAAGTTGGCGCCCCAGAGCTTGGCGATGTCTTCGTCGGAATAGCCGCGCTGCATCAGTTCGGCAGTGACGTTGCGGCTCTGGCTGACATTTTCCCAGCCAACCACACCGCCGCCGTCGTTGAAGTCGGAACTGATGCCGACATGGTCGATACCGATCTTCTTCACCGCGTAGTCGATCGAGTCGACGTAGTCGGCCAGGGTCGCTTCGGGCTCGGCGCCGAGGATGTCGTAGAACGGCGTGAGGTATTCACCGAACTTTTTCTCCGACCAGATCGAGAACACCGGGTCGGTGGTGGTGCCCATCTGGGTCTGGTTCTGTACGTCCGGCAGGCCATACTTGGCGCGTAACGCGTTCATCTTTTCGATGGTCGGGCGCGAGAACGGCTTGAGGTAGTGGGAGTAGGCCACGATGTTGACCAGCCCGTCGGTGGCCTTGATGTGTGCCAGGTCCGCGTCGCTGAGGTTGCGGCGAATGTCCATCATGCCTTGCACCCCCGTGTGCGAGGCCATGACCGGTGCGCGGCTCAGCTGGGTGACCTGGGTCAGGGCCTGGCTGGACATCTGCGAGACGTCGATGACCACGCCAAGGTCGTTGAGCCGGGTGATGGCGCGACGACCGATGTCGGAAAGACCGCCCAGCGGGTCGACCGAATCGCCCAGGAAGGGCAGTGGGCGCGCCGAGTCGACCCAGCTGTTGTTGCCAACGTAGCCTGGCCCGAACACCCGCATGCCGCGTGCGGCCCAGTGGTCCAGCTTGTCGATGTCGTCGCCAAGGGGGGCGGCGTTGAGCAGGCTGATAATGATGGCGAACTTGCCTTCACTGACCAGTCGACGAAAGTCGGCAGGGGTGTAAGCGATGCCGGCCTGCGCAGGGTAGTCCTTGGCGATGCTGGTGATGATCCGATAGCGAACTTCCAGTTCGTTGGCCATCGCCGCCTCGAACCCGGGTGTGGGGCGGTGCGGCCAATTGGGCCCACTCCAGAACTCCGGCCATGACCAGATTGCGATCGAGGCGCCGCTCAGACGGCCTTTGGCGGCTTTCACCAGGTCGAACTGGGTCGGGCCATCACGGTTTGCTTCCTCGCCATCGGTGCCATAGCTCAGCGGCACGTCAAGGTGCGCATCCAGGGCCGGGATGCGCGCCTGCAGGGCGTTGGCCCGCTGTTTGATTTCCCGGCCGTAGGGGTGTTTGGCAAGGTAGACCCAATACCACCAGGCGCCTGCGGCCGCCAGGAGCAAGAGCAGAAGGGCCAAAGCCCATGGCCATCTGCGCGAAAAAAAAGCCTGTTTCTTCATTGCGTACTCGACCGCCTGCACGACGGCCCCATGCCGTTCGAACTTGCTGGGTGAAACGAGCCGAGCCCAAGAGAATTTAGCAACCCTCTAACAGGCCGTTGAAAAACTCGGCTTCAACTGCCCCAACCCGTCCGGTTTGGCGCTTTTTCAAGCGCTTTGGCCTAACGGAGTCCACACAAGGCCTGACTTCAGGCCTTTTTGACAGGTTTCAGCACCACGTTCACGCCTTTCGGCGTTTTTGGGGCGTAACTCGCCCTATACATGCGATCCTCGCCACCAACCCGACAGGCTACCCAGTCGGATCAGGTTGTAGACCGAGAAACCCAGCAATAACTGAGCACTCAGCTTGGCGCGACCGATCAGCTTGGTCTTGCGCAGGCCGCCAACCGTCTTCAGCCAGCCAAAACCTTCTTCGATCCGCTTGCGGATCTTCTGGCTGGCGGCATACCCCGGATGCCGCGTGGTGCGCCCATCGATGGCGCTGCCCTTGCGCTTCTGCGCCACATGCGGTGTCACTTTCAGCTCGCGCGCCCTCTGCACGAAACGCTTCTGGTCGTAATTCTTGTCTGCACCTACCGTGCTGCCCGGCTTGGCCGTGCGCTCCAGCATCTCCAGCGCCGCCTCTACCTCGGCACGTCCATTGAACTCGGTGCATTCCACATCCACGATCAGACCGTTGCGGTGCTCCATCATCGTGTGGGCCATGTGCGCCAGACGACTGGCATCGCCATTGCTCTTGCGCGCCAGCCGGGCCTCGGGATCGCTGGTCGATTGGTGGGTCGCGTTGCTGCGCTTCTCGCCCTTGAAGTCGGCATCGGGGTTGCGCGTGCCATCCTCCGGTGGGTCGCCGCCATCCTTCTTGATAAAGGACTTGTGCGAGGCCCAGGCGTCGATCAGCGTGCCATCGACGCTGAAATGCTCGTTGCTGGCGTACTCGGACCATGCGGCCAGCGACTTGATGCGCTGGAAGAACAGCCGCGCTACATCCTGGTTGAACAAGCGGTCACGGTTCTGGCTGAAGGTCGAGTGATCCCACATGCGCTCGTCCATCGACAAGCCGACGAACCAGCGAAACAGCAGGTTGAAATCAATCTGCTCGACCAACTGCCGCTCGGAGCGAATGGTGTAAATCACCTGCAGCAACGAGGCGCGCAGCAGCCGCTCCGGCGCAATCGAGGCCCGTCCCAGGGTGGAGTACAGCCCGTCGAAGTCCCGATCCATCGAAGCCAGAACGGTATCGACCAGGCCTCGCAGGGGACGCAGCGGGTGATCGTTCGGGATGCGCTGCTCCAGCGTCGTATAACTGAACAGCTCGTTTTGTTTGAGGTCGAGTCCACGCATCGGCTTGGGCTGGCTTCGGCAGAAGAGGATGGCCGCCATTTTGCCAGAGCCACGCGGGCTCTGGCTTTTTTCAACGGCCTGCTA